>NZ_JAMYLH010000035.1:0-54991 GCF_040317925.1 Mesorhizobium sp. M1348
GCCTCTGTCGTTGTGGCGCTCCCATGCAGAACCTGGCCCATAGTGCATCCTTTGATTCGGACGACAATGATGAACCATCAAAGCCCGGGATCAAACATCTAGCCTCGCACGGCGTCCGGTTCCTCGAGATGGTTCACGGCGCTCCACCGGGAAGGAGCAACGGCCGGCACCCTCACCAGCTTGAAGTAGCTGTAATACAGCAGGAACGATCCCATGATGTAGGGGTTGAGGGTCTCGACCTCGACGAAGGAGCGGATGAACAGAAGCACCATGACGCCGGCAAGAATCACCGAGTCGGCTTGCCATGTCCTGAATATCAGCGCCGAGACGTGACCCCAGAGCGTGCGCAGGATGATCAGCGAAAGCAGTGTCGCACCGACGAAGCCGAGTTCCACCAAGGTCTCGATGTAGGTGTTGTGGAAGTGGAAGCCGCTTCGCGCGGCGATGTAGAATTCGTTCCACAGCCGCTCGGCCTCGGAGAAGCCCTGCACCCAATAGGCCGCGTAGCCGACGCCGAGGATGGGCGCTTGCTGCGCGGCATTCCAGCCCTGCTGCCAGAGGTAGGTTCGTCCGGTGAGCGTCGAATCCTTGCCGAAAAGGCCAAGGACAAAATCCATCAGCCCGAGATTCAGCGCAATCACGGTGCAGGCGACCAGCGCGCCCGCACCGATCATGAAAATCACCCGGCGATGTCGGAGCGAAAGCAGCTTGCCGATGGAAAGCAGGGCGACCAGAGCCAGAACCGCTGGGGTCGATGCCATCGAAGTGGCCGAATGCGACACGACCAGCAGATAGCCCGACAGAAGGACAATCGGTACGATCAACAAAAAGCTTATCCTGCCGCGCCTGAGAAAGGCGAGGTAGACAACGCAGAAATAGATGCCAAGCGATGCGACAAAGCCAATCTGGTTCTTGGAGCTGAACGCGCCGACGAAATTATACGTGCCATCGAGAACGTCATAGGAATAACTCGCGACCTTGAGCGAGTAGAGCAGGACGACGAAAATCCCGATCAGGGCGCCTATGGTCAAGGTCCGGACGCTGACGGTGCGCGCGGCAATATAGGCGCAGGCGATGTGGGAGCAATATTGGACGGCTGTCCTTGCCGTGGTGCCGGGAGCTGCCGACCAGAACACCGAGAAGCAGACATAGGTCGCAAAGGCCAGCGGAAGCCAGGCGCTGGAAGCGTGCCTTAATATCTTCCGGTAGTCGACCAGGATGAGCGGCAGCCAGACTGCATAGTAGGCCAGGATCATAGCCTGGCCGAAAATGGTCGAGTAGGAGAACGCCCAGATAGAGACGGCAACGGCAAAGCTGCCATAGACCGTGTTCTTGTCCGGATCGATCAACAGAGATTTTGGAATCTTCATCTCGGTAGCGGTTTTCCGTCCTTGCAGCTCAATGCCGATTTCATGGGCCGATTCATCGGATCGATGGGAGGCTCGCCTGCAGGCGCTCGCATTGTGCAGTGCAATATAACCCATCCGGCGCCGCCTGTCACCCGGATGCCAACCGGGCGCGTCGTTCCTGCAGTTCTCTCAGTACGGGACGAGACGATTTGGGCAGGAGGCAGTCCCGTCCAATTGCCCGGTGCTGGCCCATCACAAGCTGTTCTGAGGTTGCAAGTCCGCGCTTGAACTTGTCGGCCGTTGACTTCACATTCGCCGCCAATTGGGAGGAAGACCACATGCCGATGAGTTTCGCGGGACGATTTGCCGGACGATCTGCTGTTATCACCGGCGGCGCCTCAGGCATCGGCCTGGCGGTCGCGCAAAGGATCACTGACGAAGGCGGGCGTGTTTCGGTCTGGGATCGCGATGCCGCCCAGATCGAGCAGGCCAAGGCCAGTGTTCCAGGCCTGCACAGCGTGACCCTCGACGTCGCCGACCCCCTAGCGGTCGAAGCCGCCGCCGGAGAGACGATCAAAGCGCTTGGCGCAGTCGATGTGCTTGTCACCAGCGCTGCCATCACCGGACCGAACATGACGGCCTGGGAGTATTCGGTGGAGGATTGGCGCCGGGTCATCGACATCAACATCAACGGCGTCTTCTTCTGCAACAAAGCGCTGGTCCCGCATATGCTCGAACGCAATTACGGCAGGATCGTCAACATCGCCTCGATTGCCGGCAAGGAAGGTAACCCGAACGCCTCGGCCTACAGCACCTCCAAGGCGGCGGTGATCGGCATGACCAAGTCGCTCGGCAAGGAGTTGGCCAAGACCAAGGTGACGGTGAACTGCGTCACGCCGGCGGCCGTGCGCACCGCAATCTTCCAGCAGATGAGCCAGCAGCACATCGACTTCATGCTGTCCAAAATACCGATGGCGCGGTTCGGCGAGGTCGAGGAGGTGGCGGCGCTGATTTGCTGGATCGCGTCCGAGGAATGCTCGTTCACGACGGCTGCCGTCTTCGACGTCTCCGGCGGCCGAGCGACCTACTGAGGCAGGCCGGACGCAAACCGCCCGACCGCATCGCGGCGCCTCAGTCGTGAAGCTCCCGCGAGATCGGCGGGCCGATCGAAAAATCGCTGAATGTCACTTCGAAGCCCTCGCGCTGCGGCGAACAGCACATCATGCCGACATCGACCGTTTTCGACGGCGGGAAATAGGCAAGCCGCACCGGTTTCCAGTGCTTGTCGGTCGCGTCCAGATACTGGACACGGATCGTCTCGGCATGGCGGGTCAGGCGGATCCTGACCCCGTCCGGATCGGCCGGAATGCTGGCCAGCGACCAGTCGGAGGCATCGTTGGTGACGACGACGGAAAAATACATCAGCCCGTCGGTGTATTCGATGCCGGCCTTGATCCAATGGGTCTGGCTCAGGCGGACCATAAGCCCGGCCTGATCGTAAAGCACCTCATAGTGCCCCTTGACCGTGACTTCGGCGCTGAAATCGCCCTCGACCTCACGATAGAGGAAATGGCCATTATCACGCCAGAAGCCGTAGAACGTCTCTCGCCAGAAGTCGGTCTCCTTGCCGGTCCGCACATGCACCGTATTGTTGCCGAAGGCATGGTGCGGCGGCGGATTGAGCCAGGTCAGGTCGGTATTCTCAGATGTCATCGACTTGCTCGCCTGCCTGGCTGGTCTGCCGCCTTTTCTTAGCCGGCAAACGTGTAAGCGGTCTTCACCGTGGTGTAGAACTCTGCGGCATAGCGGCCCTGCTCGCGCGGGCCGTAGCTCGATCCCTTGCGCCCGCCGAAAGGCACGTGGAAGTCGACGCCGGCAGTCGGCAGGTTGACCATGACCATGCCGGCTTCCGAATTGCGCTTGAAATGCGTGGCATGCTTGAGGCTCGAGGTGCAGATGCCGGACGTCAGCCCGAACGGCGTGTCGTTGGCCACAGTCAGCGCCTCATCATAATCCTTGACGCGGATGACGTTGGCGACCGGTCCGAAAATCTCCTCGCGCGAGATGCGCATGGCGTTGGTGGTTTCGGTGAACAGCGCCGGTTGCAAATAGAAGCCGCGGGTTTCACGATCGAGCCGCTCGCCGCCGAATGCAAGGTCCGCGCCTTCCTGACGGCCGATGGCGATATAGTCTTCGTCCTGTTTCAACTGGCTCTGGTCGACAACCGGTCCGATCTGGGTCTTGGCATCGAGAGCGTCGCCGACGACCAGCTTGGCCATGCGGTCCTTGAGCGCCTCGACGAAGCGGTCGTGGATGCCGTCCGTCACCACCAGGCGGGACGACGCCGTGCAGCGCTGGCCGGTCGAGAAGTAGGCACCGTTGATGGCGCAGTCGACCGCGACGGCAAGGTCGGCATCGTCGAGCACGACAAGCGGGTTCTTGCCGCCCATTTCGAGCTGGAACTTGCGCATGTGCTCGACGCTGGCGGCGGCGACACGCTTGCCGGTGCCGACAGAGCCGGTGAAGGTAATGGCGTTGAGGTCAGGGCTGTCGAGCATAGCCTGGCCAACCACCGAACCTTTGCCCATCACCAGGTTGAGCACGCCCTTGGGCAGTCCGGCGCGGTGCAGGATGTCGACAATGGTCCAGGCGCTCTCCGGAACGAGTTCCGCCGGCTTGAAGACGATGGTGTTGCCGTAGGCCAGCGCCGGAGCGATTTTCCAAGCCGGGATGGCGATCGGGAAATTCCACGGCGTGATGATGCCGACGACGCCGACCGCTTCGCGGGTGATCTCGACGCCGACGCCGGGCCGCACGCTTGGCGCCAGCTCGCCCGACAGGCGCAGCGTCTCGCCGGCGAAGAAGTCGAATATCTGGGCGGCACGGACAGTCTCGCCGATGCCCTCGACCAGCGTCTTGCCTTCCTCGCGCGCCAAGGCCCGGCCGATTTCATCTTTCCGCGCGGTGATCTCGTCCGACGCCTTCCTCAGCACCGCGTGGCGTGCCAGCAGGCCCGATCGCGACCATGCCGGAAATGCCGCCTTCGCCGCCGCGATGGCCTGCCGGGCGTGCTCGGCGCCTCCCGATGCATATTCGCCGACCACGTCGTCGAGATTGGACGGGTTGATGTTGCGGGAGCCGGCATCGCCCACCCACTCGCCATCGATGAGGTTCTTTCGAAACGGGATCATGTCGCTGTCTTCCTTGTCGTCCTTCGATCGCCGTCTATCTGGACCACCGACCGCCGCACCGCAAGGCCGAAGGCAGGCAAACTTCTCCTCCTCGACAGGCATGTGATAGGTGTCGGGGCGGGAAAGACGATTCTAGTGTGGTGCGACGCGGATCGCACGGGAGGAAAGGTATCATGTCCGACAGCGCCTTGCCGCTGGTGATCAGCGCACCCGAACCGCGCACGCTCGACCTGATCTTCACGCCGGCTGCGCTGGCGAAATTTCGATCGAAATACCGCATCGTCGAAACATCGCCCGAAGGCGTCGCGGCGCTGCCGGCCGATGTGCTTGCCGAGACCCGCTACATCGTCGGCCAGCCACCTATCGCGCCGGAGACGCTGGAAAAAATGAAGGCGCTGCGCTGCATCTTCAATGTCGAGAGCAACCTCATCAACAACATGCCCTACGAGACGCTGTTTTCGCGCGGCATCCATGTCGTCACCACCGGGCTGGTCTTTGCCGAACCGGTGGCCGAGCTCGGCCTTGCCATGGCGCTCAACCTTGCCCGCGGCATCGTCGATGCCGACCTCGCTTTTCGTCAGGGCAAGGAGCTGTGGGGCGGCGACGGCAACCGGACGGCGCGGCTTCTTTCCGGTGCGGATGTCGGCATCATCGGCTTCGGCGATCTTGGCCGTGCGCTCAACCGGCTACTGTCGGGCTTTCGCACGCAGATAAAAGTCTTCGACCCGTGGCTGCCGCCGTCGATCCTGATCGAAAACGGCGTCGAGCCGGCCTCTCTCGACGACGTTCTGTCGAACAGCGATTTCATCTTCGTCGTCGCTTCGGTGACCAGCGAAAACCAGGGTTTCCTTGGTGCCGAGGCGTTTGCCAGGATGCACAAGGGAGCCGCTTTCATCCTGCTCAGCCGAGCCGGAGTGGTCGATTTTCCGGCACTGATGGACGCCGTCCGCAGCGGCCATATCGTCGCCGCCAGCGATGTTTTTCCTGAGGAGCCTCTGGCCCAGGATCACCCGGTCCGCACATTGCCGGGATTCCTGCGCTCCGCCCACCGGGCCGGCGCGCTCGACATCGCCTTCAAGCGGATGGGCGACATGGTGCTGGAAGACATGGACCTGATCGACCGCGGCCTGCCGCCGATGCGTTCGAAGCGGGCCGAGCGTGAGACCGTTTCGCGAATGCGTTCAAAACCGGTCGACAAGAATTAAGCCGTCTGCCGACGGTCGCACATGCTCAGACGGTGAAGGACCAAAACAGGCAGGCCAGTGTCGCTGCGGCAAAGACGACGAAGAACAGGCTTCTCAACAGGATGTTGTGGCGCAGCTCGTTGATGAAGAGATGGCATCCGACGACGGCTGCGACAAACAGGAACCGCCAGTTCAGCAGCGCCGAGAGCACATCGCGCTGACCGAAAGCAAATCTCGCGGCGAGACATCCAACGATGACCGCAAACAACACGATGACCGTCCAGAAGATCGCATCGGCGGCATGTGTCAGGACGATGCCAGCGAGCCTGATCGGCAGAACCATCATCAGCAGTGCGCTGAAAAAATAGATCGCCGCGAGCGGAATGAACGTCCCCGCATCGGCGACGTCGCTCAAGCGCTTGGCGCCGATCGCGCCATAGGGATAGCCATGCCTGGCCACCGTCAGGCTGAGCGCCATCAGCAAGGCCGCCAGCACGGCGGCAAGCGCGAATGAGGTCAGGGCTTTGCTCATGGGGTTCCCGTTCCGAACGAATCGAAGTCAGAACGTTGGTAGCCCATGGTTTGTAAATTGCTAGTAAGCATCATGCAGCGGCGCGGCAGAGTTCCTCGGCACATTCACTCCGCAGCTTGAAGACGCCGACCGTCGATAATGGTCTTGATCTCGGCGCGGCAAGAGCCGCAATTGGTGCCGGCGTGAAGCGCGGCGCCGATTGCCGCGACGCTGGTGCAGCCGCCGCGCACCGCTTCCGCGATCTGGTTGGCACCGACCCCGAAACAGGCGCAGACGATGGCACCGCGGTCGACGCTCTTGCCGCCCGGCCGCCCGGCGACAATCGCCAGCCGCGCCTGCCGATCGGCATGGTCGGCACCCAGTTGTTCGACCGCCCAGCCGCGCGACACCGCTACCGGGGTCGGCGCAAGATAGAGCGCGCCGACCAGCCGACTGCCCGCGAAACGAGCGAAGCGATGGTGCCCGCCGGCGATGTCGTGATAGGCGAGCGTCTCGCCTTCCATGCCTAACAGGGAGGCGGCAAACCCGGTCCAGTCGCGGCCGGACCGCAGCGCAATTTCGAGGCGCCAGCCGGCGGGGCTGCGAGCGAGGCTCCAGTAATCGGCGTCGATGGATGCGGGCCGTTCGGCAAGCACGGCGAATCCGAAGGCCGTGGCGGCGAACCGCTCGATGCGGGCGGCAACGTTCTTCGAGGCCGGCTGGCCTGAAATCGCATCGGTCGTCGGCGCGACCAGTGCATCGATACGCGCGCGGCCGGAGAACTGATCGGTCCAGTGCATCGGCACGAAAACCGAGCCTCGGCGTTGGCGCACCGTCACCAGCGCGCGGACTAGCACCTCGCCATAAGCCGTGGAGACGCGGACGATGTCGGCATCGCCGATGCCATAGTGCTGCGCATCCGCCGGGTGGATTTCGACGAACGGTTCGGCCATGTGCTGCGACAAGCGCGGGCTCTTGCCGGTCCGCGTCATGGTGTGCCAGTGGTCGCGAACTCGCCCGGTGTTGAGCACCAACGGGTAGTCCGGGTTGGTGCGGGTTTGTGCGGCTGGGCGGATGGCAATGAAGCGTGCCTTGCCGTCGGGCGTGTAGAAGCCGCCGTTGGCGAAGAAGCGGGTGCTTTTGCCCTCCGGCTGGCGCCAGGCACCCCCCTCTGGCCTGCCGGCCATCTCCCCCTCAAGGGGGGAGATTGGCAGTTTTGCCGGTACCGCCTTTTCAGCAATGGTAACGATTGGCGAAACCTGTGGCGACATCCAATCTCCCCCCTTGAGGGGGAGATGGCCGGCAGGCCAGAGGGGGGTGCCTTGGCTCGGCGCTGGCCATTGGAACGGCAGAAGATCCTCATAGGTCTCTGCACCGATATCGCCATACGCGCCTATATCAAAATCGCGCGCCCCGTCATTCTCGAATGTCGACAACGCGGCATGCTCGGCGAAGATGTCGGCCGGCGACACATGCGAAAACGCCTCGCCAAAGCCCATCCGCTTGGCGACTTCAGCGATGATCCACCAATCTGGCCTTGCCTCGCCGGGCCTGGCCAAGAAAGCCCGCTGGCGCGAGATGCGGCGCTCCGAATTGGTGACGGTGCCGTCCTTCTCGCCCCATGCCGCCGCCGGCAGCCGGACATGAGCATGGCGGACCGTGTCGGTCTCGCCCAGCACGTCCGACACCACGACAAACGGGCAGGCCTTGATCGCCGCTTCGACCGCATCGGCATCCGGCATCGAATCGACCGGATTGGTCGCCATGATCCACAGCGCCTTGATGCGTCCGTCGGCCACCGCTTGGAACATCTCGACCGCTTTCAGGCCGGGTTTTTCGGCGACGGTTGGGGCATTCCAGAAGCGCTGCACGCGGTTGCGGTGCTCGGGGTTTTCGATCTCCATGTGGGCGGCCAGCATGTTGGCCATGCCGCCGACCTCGCGGCCGCCCATAGCATTGGGCTGGCCGGTCACCGAAAACGGCCCGGCGCCGGGCTTGCCGATGCGGCCGGTGGCTAGATGGCAGTTGATGATGGCGTTGACCTTGTCGGTGCCCGAAGACGACTGGTTCACGCCCTGGCTGTAGACGGTCACCGTCTTCGCCGTCGCGGCAAACAGGCTGTAGAAGCGGGCCAGTTCGTCCTCACTGAGACCCGTGGCAGCCGCGATGCCGGCAAGATCGAGCGCCGAGGCGGCGAAAAGCGCTTGCCCGAAGCCGGTCGTGTGCGCCGTGATATAGGTGCGGTCCAGTGCGTTGTGCTGGCCGAGATAGGCGAGCAGCCCTGTGAACAAAGCGACATCGCCATCGGGCGCGATCGCCAGATGCATGTCCGCGATATCTGAGGTCATGGTGCGGCGTGGGTCGATCAGCACCACCTTCATCTCGGGCCGCTTTTCCCGGGCGGCGGCAATGCGCTGGTAGAGCACTGGATGGCACCAGGCGAGATTGGAGCCGACCAGCACGATCAGGTCGGCAAGTTCCAGATCCTCGTAATTTCCCGGAACGGTGTCCGAGCCAAAGGCGCGGCGGTGGCCGGCGACCGACGAGGCCATGCACAGGCGCGAATTGGTGTCGATATTGGCCGAGCCGATGAAGCCCTTCATCAGCTTGTTGGCGACGTAATAGTCCTCGGTCAGCAACTGGCCGGAGACGTAGAAGGCGACCGCGTCAGGGCCGTGCTCGGCAATGGTTTGCGAGAAGGTCGAAGCGACAAGGTCGAGCGCTTCGTCCCAGTCGGTGCGGCGACCGTGGATCTCCGGGTATAGCAACCTGCCGTCGAGGTCGATGGTCTCGGCCAGCGCCGAGCCTTTGGAGCAGAGCCGGCCGAAATTCGCCGGGTGGTCCGGGTCGCCACGAACGGTTATTTCGCCGTCCGCGGCGACCTTCGCCAGCACGCCGCAACCCACCCCGCAATAGGGGCAGGTGGTCCTCACCTCGCGCGCTTCATCAATCTGCATGGTTCACGCCGCGCAGCTGGCCAGCGCTTCCAGCGCTATGAACAGCCGCTCGCCGTCGATCCGGACCGCAATGGTGCGCACCGCGCCCTCGTCGGCGCCGAGCGCCTTGCCTGTCTCCAGCGAGATCACCCAATTGTGCAAGGGACAGGTCACCGCCGTGCCATGGACGATGCCCTGGCTGAGTGGCCCACCCTTGTGCGGGCAATGGTCGTCGATGGCAAAGACCTGATCGTCGGCCGTGCGAAAGACGGCGATCTTGCCTTCGGGCGTGGCTACGCAGCGCGCACCGCGACGCGGAATGTCCGAGAGCGTGCCAATTGATACCCAATTCATGTGGCCATTCCTCTTTTGCGCGTGTTCTTGTCCGAAAACCGCATTCCACTCGGGAACACGCGCCTACTCCGCCGCCTGCGCAAAGCCGACCGAAGCCATCGGCCGGAATTCATGCTTGTCCTTGCCGGAAGCACGTTCCGACCACGGATCGACCTGGGCGAATTTCTGCGAAAAGACGAAGCGGTCGAAATAGGTCTTGCGCTTCTCGCCATCGTCCATGATCTGGCGCTTGATCTCGGCGATGCCGACGCGCTTGGCCCATTTGTAGATACGCTCGAGATAGCGGCCCTGCTCGCGATACATCTGCGTCAACGCCACGATATGCTCCAGCGCCTCGTCCTCGGTCTTGACCAGGCCGAGCACTTCGGTGCCCTTGATGTCGAGGCCAGCGGCGCCGGCGAAATGGATTTCGTAGCCACTGTCGACGCAGATCACGCCGACATCCTTGCAGGTCGCCTCGGCACAGTTTCGCGGACAGCCCGACACCGCCATCTTTACCTTGGCCGGGGTCCACGAGCCCCACATGAATTTTTCGATACGGATGCCCAAGCCGGTCGAATCCTGCGTGCCGAAGCGGCACCAGTCCGAGCCGACGCAGGTCTTCACCGTGCGCAGTCCCTTGGCATAGGCGTGGCCGGAGACGAAGCCAGCCTGGCCGAGATCGGCCCACACCGCCGGCAGGTCCTCCTTGCGGATGCCGAGCATGTCGATGCGCTGGCCGCCGGTGACCTTGACCATCGGGATCTCGAACTTGTCGACGACGTCGGCGATGGCGCGCAATTCGGCGGCGTTGGTGACCCCGCCCCACATGCGCGGCACCACCGAGTAGGTGCCGTCCTTCTGGATGTTGGCGTGGACGCGCTCGTTGATGAAGCGCGACTGGTAATCGTCGGCGTATTCGTCGGGCCAGTCGCAGACGAGATAATAGTTGAGCGCCGGCCGGCACTTGGCGCAGCCGCAGGAGGTCTTCCACTCCAGCTCCTGCATGACGGCGGGAATGGTCTTCAGGCCCTTGGCCTTGATCAGCCGGCGGACCTCGTCATGGCCGAGCGCGGTGCAGCTGCACATCGGCTGGACCGCCGCGGGGTTGTATTTGTCGCCGATGGTCAGCACCATGAGCTTTTCGACCAACCCGGTGCAGGAGCCGCAGGAGGCCGACGCCTTGGTGTGGGCGCGCACGTCATCGAGCGAGGTCAGGCCCTTGGCCGTGATCGCGCCGGTGATCTTTCCCTTGCATACGCCGTTGCAACCGCAGATTTCCGCATCATCCGGCAAGGCTGCAACGGCCGCCATAGGGTCCAGGGGGGCGCCTCCCTGGTAGGACTGGCCGAAGATGAGCGTATCGCGCATCTCGGATATGTCGGTCTGCTTCTTCTTGAGGTCGTTGAACCAGGCGCCGTCCGCCGTCTCGCCATAGAGCACGGTGCCGATGATGCGGTCGTCCTTGAGCACCAGGCGTTTGTAGACGCCGGCCGCAGCATCGCGCAGCACGATCTCCTGGCGGTCATCGCCCTCGGCGAAGTCACCGAGCGAGAACAGCTCGATGCCGGTGACCTTTAGCTTGGTCGGCGTGTCCATGTGGACGAAAGCCGCCGCCTCATTACCGGCCAGATGGTTGGCGGCGACGCGCGCCATCTCGTAGAGCGGCGCGACCAGTCCGTAGACCTGGCCGTTGACCTCGGCGCATTCGCCGATTGCGTAGATATCGGGATCGTTGCTGCGCATGCCGGCGTCGACGACGATGCCGCGATTGACGGCAATGCCGGCTTCCTTCGCCAGCGCCGCATTCGGCCTGATGCCCACCGCCATGACGACGAGCGTCGCCGGGATGATGGTGCCGTCGGCAAGCTCCACCCGCTCGACCTTGCCGTTGCCGGTGATCGCCTGGGTGTTTGCCTTGGTGATGACCTTGATGCCGCGCTGCTCGACGGCGCGCTGCAGGAGATAGCCGGCGGCCGGATCGAGCTGACGCTCCATCAGCGTCGGCATGACGTGCAGCACGGTGACGTCCATGCCTTGCGCATTCAAGCCCGCGGCTGCCTCGAGCCCGAGCAGGCCGCCGCCAATGACCACGGCCTTGGCCCGCGACTGGGCGGCAAGCATCATCGCCCGGACGTCGTCGAGATCGCGATACGTGAGCACGCCGGGCAGATCATGGCCTGGCACCGGAATGATAAACGGCACTGAGCCGGTGGCGATGACGAGCTTGTCGTAGGGCTCGGTCACGCCATGATCGGAGGTGACGGACTTTGCCTGCCGGTCGATGGCGACGATCTTGTGGCCCTTGTAGAGGGTGATGCCGTGCTTGATGTACCAGCCGTCGCCATGGATGATGATCTCCTCATAGGCCTTTTCGCCCGACAAAACCGGCGACAGCATGATGCGGTCGTAGTTCACGCGCGGCTCGGCGTTGAAGATGGTGACCTGGTAGCGCCCAGGCGCCTTTTCCAGGAGGTGCTCCAGCATGCGCCCAGGGGCCATGCCGTTGCCGATGATAACGAGTTTCTCGGTCATGTCCTGATCCACTCCGGTCTCACTCAGCCGCGTAGGAAAGGCCTGAAGCTTCGTCAGACGCCGTGCGCTCCATCCGCCGGATGGAAAAATGCATCCAGGCAAAGCAGGTGGCGACGATGACGAAGAGCAGCATGAAGCAGCTCGACCAGACGCCGGTGAGGTCGTTGAGCGCGCCGAAGACGATTGGCAGGATAAAGCCGCCGAGCCCGCCAATCATGCCGACAACGCCGCCGACCGCGCCGACACTCTGCGGATAGTAAGCCGGGATGTGCTTGTAGACGGCAGCCTTGCCAAGGCTCATGAAGAAGCCGAGCACACAGGCAACGGCTATGAAGGCGAGCGGGCCGACCTCGAAATGGAAGGCGATCGGCCCGCTGACACCGCGCACGACGTAGTCTGCCGAGGGGAGAGACAGAACGAGAGTCGCGGCGGCACTGACAGCGAAGGTCCAGTAGAGCACGGTGCGGGCGCCGATCCGGTCGGACAGCACGCCGCCATAGGCGCGGAAAATACTTGCCGGAATTGAATAGGCCGCGCCGATCATGCCGGCGGTCGCAAGCCCGAAGCCGTAGACGCCGATCAGGTAGCGGGGCAGCCACAGCGAGAGCGCCACGAATGCACCGAAGGCGAAGAAATAATAGAAGGCGAAACGCCAGACCTGCAGGTTCTTGAGCGGCGCGAATTCCTGCAAGAAGCTTCCCGCGGGTGCAGCCTTGCCGTGGCGGCGCTCGCGAATGACCGGATCGTCGCCGGTCGTGAACCAGAAGACGGCGGCCATGACGACGAGTGCTGCCGCCCAGATCAGCGCGACCGACTGCCAGCCCCAGGAGAGAAGCACAAACGGTGCCAGGAATTTGGTGACCGCGGCGCCGACATTGCCGACACCGAAAATGCCAAGCGCCGTACCCTGCTTGCCGGCCGGGAAGAAGCGCGAGACATACGCGACACCGACGGCGAAGGAACCGCCGGCGAGCCCAACGCCAAGCGCAGCGACCAGCATCTGCCCGTAGGTGTGCGCAAAAGCGAGCAGGAAGGTCGCGACCGCCGCCGCAAGCATGGTCGCGGTGTATACCAGCCGTCCGCCAAAACGGTCGGTCCAGACACCGAGCACCATACGCACGAGCGAGCCGGTGAGGATCGGCGTGCCGACCAGCAGGCCGAACTCCGTCTCGTTCAGCCCCAGCTCCTGCTTTATGCGCACGCCGATGATTGAAAAGATCGTCCACACCGCGAAGCAGACGGTGAAGGCGATGGTGGACATCACAAGCGCCTGCCGGGGAGCACTGTCCTGGCTGGGCGCGGCTGGGAGATTTGCGGTCATTTTCTGGCTCCGATTTGCGGCGTGGGAGGCACCGCCCTTGTCTGTTCGTTCGCGACTGTCAGCGGCGCGGCATCGCCGTCAGCGCGCTGCTGGCCAGAAAATCGCGGCGCGTGACGTCCGCGAGGGACGCCCCAGTTCCGATCCGTTTCATCATCGTCGTCTCCGGTTGGGCGCCGCTTGGGACCAGCGCCGTCGATTGCGTCAAAACAAAAAAGCCGCCGGCCAGGTCTTCGCGTCCGGGGTTCCGGGAGCGCGTGTGGACCTGAGCGGCAGCTTTGCCTGTGGCGCCCGCCATTGGACGCCGTGTCACTTGGCCCTTGCGGACCTACATTTTGAAAAGCAGGAAGCGTGCCAATTCGACAGCGCTCAGAATTATCTAATGAAACCAATGTGAACCGCAGCCGCGCGACTCTTGACCAAGCTCGGCAGCGGATCAAAGATTAGTCAGAATGCCTTGCACAGCAGCATAATGTTTGTGCAATGCGGTAGATTGCCCATTGCCGATGCAGATTGCCAATGATGATGACGAGTTTCCGGTTATTGCCTTACTCCGCGGCTTCGACGAAGCGGTGGCGTTCGTAGAGGAATTTCAGCACCGCCTCGCGGCAGCGCAGGAAGGTGCGGTCGGAGGAAAGCTCGATGCGTCGGCGCGGCCGGGCAAGCGGCACGGGAAGAACCTCGCCGATGGTGGCCGCCGGACCGTTGGTCATCATCACGATGCGGTCGGACAACAGCACCGCCTCGTCAACGTCATGGGTGATCATGATCGTCGTCGAGCCGAGCCTCGAATGGATATCCATCACCGCGTCCTGAAGATGGGCGCGCGTCAGCGCGTCGAGCGCGCCGAAGGGCTCGTCGAGCAGCAGGATCTTCGGCTCCATGGCCAGCGCCCGGGCGATGCCGACGCGCTGCTTCATGCCGCCCGATATCTCGGCCGGACGTTTGTCCTTGGCATGCGCCATCTGCACGAGATCGAGATTGCGCATGATCCAGTCATGCCGCTCGGCCCGGCTCCTGCTCCGGCCAAAGACCTTCGTGACTGCCAAATTGATGTTTTCGTAGACGGTGAGCCATGGCAGCAGGCTGTGGTTCTGGAACACCACGGCGCGTTCCGGGCCAGGGCTGTCGACTTCCTTGTCCTCGAGCAGGACGGCGCCGGCGGAGACCTTGGTCAGGCCGGCGATCAGGTTGAGCAAGGTCGACTTGCCGCAGCCAGAATGGCCGATAATCGAGACGAATTCACCCTTGTCGATGGTCAGCCGGATATCCTTCAGGACGTCGCTGACCTGGCTGCCGCGGGCGAAGGATTTGTCGATATGGTCGAGCTTCAGATAGGCCGTCATCGTCCCTCTGCTCACTTTGCCGTTGTGCCGCGGGTGACGAAGACGCCGACTGCCGCGACCAGGCGGTCGAGGCAGAAGCCGGTGACGCCGATATAGGCGAGCGCGACGATGATGTCGGGCAGGCGGGACGAGTTCCACGCGTCCCAGATGAAGAAGCCGATGCCGACGCCGCCGGTCAGCATTTCGGCGGCGACGATGGCCAGCCACGACAGGCCGATGCCGATCCGCAATCCGGTGAAGATGTAAGGCGCGGCCGCCGGCACCATGATCTTCACGAAGAACTCGAGCTGGTTGAGCCGGAGGATACGGGCGACGTTGCGGTAGTCCTCGGGGATGTTGCGGACACCGACCGCAGTGTTGATGATGATTGGCCAGATCGAGGTGATGAAGATGACGAAGATCGCTGACGGGCTGGAATCGCGGAACGCCGCCAGCGACAGCGGCAGCCAGGCGAGCGGCGGCACCGTGCGCAGGATCTGGAAGACCGGATCGAGGCCCCGCATCGCCCAGATCGACTGGCCGACGAGCGCGCCGAGCGCGACGCCGACGATTGCCGCCAGGCCGAAGCCCATGGCGACGCGCTGCAGCGACATCAGCACCCGCCAGGCGAGTCCGATGTCCTGCGGGCCATTGTCGAAGAACGGGTGGGCGATCAGGTCATAGGCCTCGTTCCACACCTGGCTTGGCGGTGGCAGGCTGGCTGTGGGCGACGAACAGGCGACCTGCCAGACGACGAGCATGATGGTGATAACAATGACCGGCGGCACCAGCGTGCTTGCCAGCTTGCCGGCGATCGCGGCCGGGTCGAAGCGACGCCGCGCCCTGGCGGTGAAAGCGATGACCTCGGCGGGCTTGGCCGGTGCGGGGAACGGCTTCACCTCGCTGTCCTCGATGGCTTGGATAGACATTGTTTCGAAAAACTCCTTGGCGGCACGTGAAAGGCAGGCGGCGCTGCCACCGCCTGCCGCGCGTCTATGTCAGGCTCAGGCCGACACCTTGATCTTCAGGCTGTCGAGATAGGCCGACGGGTTCTCCGGATCGAAGATCTTGCCGTCGAAGAAGGTTTCGGGGCCGCGCGACGTAGACGCCGGAATATCGGCCGCGGCGACACCAAGGTCCTTGGCCGCCTCGCGCCACAGATCCTCACGGTTGACTTGGCCGACCAGTGCCTTGATGTCGGTGGTCGGCGCGAACTTGCCCCAGCGAATGTTCTCGGCGAGGAACCAGCTGTCGTGGCTCTTGAAGGGATAGGACACGCCGCCCTGCCAGAACTTCATATAGAGGTCGGTGCCGTTGGCGACGCGGCCATTGCCGTAATTGATGTCGCCCTTGAGGCGGCCGATGATGTCGGCGGTCGGCACGTTCATCCACTGCCGCTTGCCGATGATAGCGGCCATCTCGTCCTTGTTTTCTTTTGCTTCGCACCATTGCTGGGCTTCCATGACAGCCATCAGGATCGCCTTGGTGGCGTTCGGGTACTTGTCTATGAAGGCGGCGCGCAGGCCGAGCGCCTTTTCCGGATGGCCCTTCCACAGTTCGCCGGTGGTGGCGGCGGTGAAGCCGACGCCCTGATGGACGAGCTGCTCGTTCCACGGCTCGCCGACGCAGAACACGTCCATGTTGCCGACCTTCATGTTGGCGACCATCTGCGGCGGCGGCACGACGATGGTCGAGACGTCCTTGTCGGGATCGATGCCGCCGGCGGCCAGCCAGTAGCGCAGCCAGAGGTCGTGCGTGCCGCCCGGGAAGGTCATGGCGGCCTTCACCTCCTTGCCTGCGGCCTTCTTGGCAGCGAAGGCTTCCTTCAGCTTTGAGGCGTCGATGCCGACGCCGGTGCCGGCATATTCCTGGGCGACGGAAATGCCCTGGCAGTCGTAGTTGAGCCGTGCCACGATCGCCATCGGCAGCGGCTGCTTGTTCTGCGTCACCTTGCCCGTGTGCATCAAATAGGGCATCGGCGTCAGGATATGGGCGCCGTCAATGCCGTTGGCTTCGCCGCCGAGCACCAGATTGTCGCGCGTTGCCCCCCACGACGCCTGCTTGAGCACTTCGACATCGGGCATGCCGAATTTTTCGAACAGGCCTTTTTCCTTGGCAATCATCAGCGGTGCCGCATCGGTCAGCGCGATGAAGCCGAGCTTGGCGCCGGTGACTTCCGGCGCGGCCGCCGCGGCATAGGCGCCGGAGGGCAGCAGCGCACGCGCCGCCGCCAGCGTTGCCGCGGTGGCCGCGCTGATCCTCAGGAAATCCCGGCGGCTGATCGCCGTTTGGGCGGAATGGCTCTTGATGCGTTTCGTCATCGTCATCTCCGGTTGGGCGCGGCTTGGGATCGGCGCCGTCGATTGCGTGTTCGACCAAACAAAAAAGCCGCCGGCCAGGCCTCGCGCGTCCGTCCATCCGGGATCGCGTGTTGACCTGAGCGGCAGCTTTGCCTGTAGCGCCCGCCATTGGACGCGCATTCCGTGACTCCGAGAAGAGTCTGCCTATTACAAAGCAGGAACCGTGCCAGTTTCGGAATGGACGACAAACATCAATGAGATCAACGGCATGCCAAAATCGTCGGCGCGCCGGCCCGCTGGGCGAGCAAGCCAAAGATTGTTCATTAGCGCATTTGCACGCACATTTTTTGTGCAGCGCACAAGAATGCCGCGGAAATGATCAGGCTTCGGCGCGCGCCAATTTCTGGCCGGCAATGTAGGCGTCGATCTCGTCGGGATCGAATATCTGGCCATCGAAGAAACCGTCGGGACCGAGCACCAGGCTTGCCCCCGCCGAACCAACTGGAGTCGCGGCCTTCAGCGCGCCCTCGACCTTGGCATTGGCACCGGGAAGCGCCACGCCAAGCGGCTTCAACGCCGAGCGGTAGAGATCGGGGCGGTAGCAGTCGCGGGCAACAGCGAGGTTTTCCGGCGTATGCGCGACATGCCCCCAGCGTACCATCTGCGTGTAGAACCACAGCGCATGGCTCTTCCATGGGAAGTTCGCCGCCTTGTCGAAGGGCAGAAAGAAGTCGCCGACGCTGAGTTCGGCGCCGCCGCCGAGCGCAAGATGGCCGCTGAGGATCGGCATCTGCAGCGCCGGCGCCAGACCAAGGAAGGCCGGTTGCGCCATCAAGGCCGCGAGTTCGTCGCGGTTTGCCGGATCCTGGCACCAGCGCGCCGCATGATGCAGCGCGCGCAGCAGGGCCGAAAGCGCGTCCGGCTGTTTTTCCGCCCAGGCCTTGCGCACGCCGACGACTTTCTCCGGGCTGGTCTTCCAGATGGCCGCCTTGACCGTGGCGATATGGCCGGTGCCGGCGACGACAGAGGCGCTGTTCCAGGGTTCGCCGACGCAGTAGCCGTCGATCCTGCCGGCCGCGAGCGCGTCGGCCATGAAGGGGGGCGGCACGATGACGATTTCGATCTCATGCGACGGGTCGATGCCGCAGGCGGCGAGCCAGTAGCGCAGTTCGTAATTGTGCCCGGAGTGCGGATGGACGACGGCAAAGCGAAGCGGATCGCCGCCGGCATTCGCCCGTTCGCGGATCAGCGCCCCCAACGCCTTGCCGGCCCGCGCCGGATCGAGGTCGGGTCGGGCGTCGTGCGCGGCCATGCCCGCCCAGACGGCGTTCGAAACCGTGACGCAATTGCCGCCAAGGCCGAGCGAAAACGGCACGACCGTGTCGGAGGCGAGCGGCGTCAGCCCCAGGTTGCAGGCGATCGGCATCGGCCCCAGCATATGCGCCAGATCGAAATGGCCGATGGCGATGCGGTCGCGGATGTTGGCCCAGGACGTTTCCCGGTTGAGCGTCAGATCGATGCCTTCACGCAAGGCGAAGCCGATTTCCTTCGCTGCGACAAGGACAGCGCTGTCGAAGAGCGGCATGAAGCCAGCATTGATCCGGTGCTCGGCCGCCATTCTCAACTCTCCTCGGGATCCAGAAGGCCTGCCGCCGTCACCAGGCTCTGGGCGATTTCGGCGATCTTGCGGTTCTGGTTCATGGCGGTCTTGCGCAGCAGCGTATAGGCCGCGTCCTCCGACAGGCCGCGCGACTTCATCAATATGCCCTTGGCGCGATCGATCACCTTGCGGCTTTCCAATTCGCTGCGGGCTTCTTCCAGTTCGCGCGCCATGCGCGAAAACGCGTTGAAGCGGCTGATCGCCATATCGAGGATCGGCTTGACGCGCTCCTGGCGCAGGCCGTCGACGACATAGGCCGACACCCCGGCTTCCACCGCGGCTTCGATCGACGCCTGGTCCGAGCGATCGACGAACATGGCGATCGGCCGCTTCACCACGCGCGAGAGCTGGAACATGTTTTCGAGCATGTCGCGGTTGGGATTTTCGAGGTCGATGACGATCACGTCGGGTTCGATCTCGGCGATCCGCCGCGCTATGCCGGTGACGTCGTGGATGACCGTGACCTGCTGATGGCCGGCCTCCCGCAGTCCTGCTTCGATTATCGAAGCGCGGATGTGGTTTTCATCGATCACCAGGACAGTGAGGGATTTGCGGATCATGCCGCATTTTGCGCAGGCGAGGCGATTGTGCAATGCGGCATGGCGAGATTCACGCAAACAAAGCCGGGCGCCGCCTGAGCATTGGATGCGACGGCCAGCGTCGCGGGCGGCCGTCGGCGACTACGAATGGGCAACGCGCCTGTCCGGCGTCCGCTACTGGCGGGTGATCACGGCACTCTACGTCATCTCGAGCGTACTCGCCGGCACTGCTCTACATCGCCTGATCAAGGCGCTGTCGCTCGTCGAACCGCTGGTGCTGCCTTCGGTGGCCGCGGCGGCTACACCGGCACCATCATTGGGGCGCTGATCCTCACCGTGCTGACGACGCTGCTGACCATCCTGCAGATGCCGGAAGGAGCGCGGCGGATTTTGTTTGGGCTGATCATGCTGTTTGTCACGGCGGCTTATTTGCGGATTATTGAGGATCGGCAGGGGGCTGACGCGAGCAGCTGCTTTTGACCCGAAGCAGACTCTCGCAAACGGAGCCGTGCATGACAGCTTGCGCCGCACGGCAGTCATTCCTACGGTCCCGTCGATTCACCAAGAGCGGACATCGCTAAGGCAGCTTTGCGCTATCAACGGTCATTGATCGATGGAACCCACTGGCATCGCCCTCATAGCCAAAAGACGAGCGTATGTCCTGACGAGAGCAAGTCGGCGATCCAAAGCGATGCGCTCCTTAGTCGGGAAGGCCAGCCTTGCGGTAACCTTCGACGAAGCGCTGGAGCACTTCTTCGTCGTCGAATGGCTGCGATGTTGCCCAGTGCCTGATGCTGAAATAGGGATCGCTCATCAGGAAGAATTCCGCCTCTTGACGGGCTTCGTCAAGGCGCCCGAGCTGCGCGAGGGCTGCCGCTAGGATGCGCCGCGACGTGGTGCGGTAGGTTTCCGGCTTGCGTAAGGCATCGACCGCAGATTGATAGTCGCCGAGCGCATAATAGGCTTGGCCCGCCATCCAATAGTACCACCCTGGAGGGTGCGGATTGAGCCGCAACGCCCGCTTCACGAATTCGACGCCCTTGACCGCGTCGCCCCTTAAGGTGATGAGATCCGAGCGCATCGCCCAGGCATCGGCATGATTGGGATCGAGCTTGAAGGTCGCCTCGAACTCGGCATCCGATTCCCGGAAGCGCCGTTCGTGACCAAGTATGATGCCCAGCAACCAGCGGTTCCCGGCATCGTTAGGGTCGAGCGCCACTGCCCGCTGCGCTTCCGCGAGCGCGCGAGGCTGGTTGGTTTCCTTCGGCTCGTTCCAGAACAGCCAGCCGAGCCAAAGATTGAGGGCCAGCAAGCTATGTGCTTCGGCATAGTCGGGATCGAGTCCGATCGCCTTTTCCAGGAGCATGCGCGCTTCCCGCGCGCCTAACCCGGTCTGAAAACTGACGCCGCGGGCTCGGACGCAGAGGTCATAGGCTTCGAGACTCGTCGGCCGTTTGCGCGCCGGCTGTCCGGCCAATCGGCCGACAAGGGCTTCGACGATCTTGGCCGTGACCTCGTCCTGCACTGCAAAGATATCCTCGAGGCTGCTGTCGTAGCGCTCGGCCCAGATATGATCGCCGCCGACCGCGTCGATCAGCTGCGCATTGATGCGCACGCGCCCCGCGGCGCGCCGGGCGCTGCCTTCAACCACATAGCGCACCCCAAGATCACGCGCGGCCAAACGCACATCGACCGGCCGTCCCTTGTAGGCAAAGGTCGAGTTGCGCGCGATTACGAAGAGGCCAGCGCAGCGAGAGAGATCGGTGATCAGGTCTTCGGTCAAGCCGTCGACAAAGGTTTCCTGCTCCGGATCGTTGCTCATGTTGGTAAAAGGCAAGACCGCGATCGAGGGCCTGTCGGGCAATTCCAGCGATGTCAGTCGGCCGGCCGGAGCGGCTCTCGGAACCTGCAGGTTCACACGATAGCAGTATATCGGCTCGGCTATATTCTTTACCCGCTGCTCGCCCATGGGCTCGAACGCAAACGCCAACTTCTGCCTGACCTCCTTGGACACCTTCTCTGAAACGCAGATGCCACCGGGCTCGGCGAGTTGTTGGAGGCGCGACGCCACGTTCACGCCCTCGCCATAGCGATCGTCCCCTTCGACGATCACTTCTCCAAGGTTGATTCCGATCCGGACTTCGAAGCGCTGGTCTTCGGCGACGCTCGCGTTACGCTCTGCCATTCCGCGCTGAAGCGTGACCGCGCATTCGACCGCATCCACGACGCTGCCGAACTCCGCCAGCAGGCCGTCCCCCATTAGCTTGAAGATTCGCCCATGTCGCGTCGCGATCTCCGGCTCGAACAGCTCTTTGCGGCCACGTTTTAGCCGGTCGAAGGTGCCGGCCTCATCCGCCTCCATGAGCGCCGAGTATCCGACGACATCGATGGCAAGGATGGCAGCGAGCTTCCGCTCCATGTGAGCCTCAGTGAAGGTTCGCGACACGCAGGCCGCACGCCAGAGGCAAGTAGGGCCGGCGCTTCCGGCGTGCCCTCACCGGCCTCTATACCACAGATCACGCCTCTTGAGACTATGGCTCGCGCGACGCCTTGGCTCACCTGCCGCGGCGCCCCTGACGAGCGAGTCCCACCTATCCCGCCGTTTGTTCGCGGCAGTTGCCTCGCGACCGGACTGTGACCCCTTTGGCTCAAACGTTTCCCTTAGGCCGTGCTCGTTTGAAGGCCTGAAAAGGGGTCGATACATGACAGTCCCAACGGCGTTCGCGGAGGTCGCGATACGGCGCAAAGCGGTCCGCACTAAGACACGAAGGTCGGCTCTTTAGCCCAATCATCCCGAAAGCGGATCTTCCGATGTCGGCCCAAACGCGACATCTGAGTAGTGGTTCGGCGATGACCGCTCTTGGCGCTTTGCTGATCTTGAGCGACGTCAGCTTTCGCCCAAACCGCCCCGCCCCCATCACACAGCCAAACTCCCCTGCTCCGCCTCCGCGGCACCGGGATCGCCCGGCGCCGTCGCCCAGGCCAGTTCCACAAGCGTCACCGTCCGCCGTCCGACCCCGTCGAGCTGGCACACGATCAGCCCCTCTCCTCGATATAGGTCAGCAGGCGCCGGGCGCGGCGTAGCGAGTGCGAGCCATAGGCGCGGGCGATCGCCGCGTCGCTCGGGCAGGGCCAACCTTCCTTGGGGGCGCGGGCGATCATCATGAACACGCCCTGCATATCCTCGGGCAGCAGCGAAGCGCGCGCCGAAACGTCTTTGCCAGGCGTCGTCACCGGCCATGTCGGAGCCGAGGCCGGCGCGGGCGCGGGTCAGCATGCGGCGGAACTCCGGCAGGTCCGGCACGACCGAGGCGAGGCCCTCGATGCGGCAGCGGACCACGAACTCCTGATAGAGCACGCCGATGACACGGAAGCCGGCATCGGGTTGCGCCAGCACGGCGCGCAGCACCCGGTCGACGCGCTCGCGCCGCTCCGCCAGATCCTCAGCGCTGATCGGCGGCTCCGCCGGTTCGGGGCGGATTTCCAGCGCCGCCGATTTTGCCGCCATCAGCTGATCGAGCAGGTCCGGCGACGAGCGGCGCTGCGGCCGGACGGTTTCCGGCGGCGGCGCCGCCAGGATGATGGCGCGAGCATCCTCCAGTGCCGCTTCCGGCAGCGGCATCAGGCGCGGGGTCGCGTTGCGCGGACTCGTATCGGTCGGGCCGATGCGCAAGCCGAGCGGACGGCGCGACAGCGCCGGGCCCAGCGCCATGAATTGCCCGCGCTCGAGGTCGCGAAAAGCCTCCGCCTGGCGCCGCTCCATGCCGAGAAGGTCGGCGGCGCGCGCCATGTCGATGTCGAGGAAGGTCCGGCCCATGAGGAAATTGGAAGCCTCGGCGGCGACGTTCTTGGCAAGCTTGGCCAGCCGCTGGGTGGCGATGATACCGGCAAGCCCGCGTTTGCGGCCACGGCACATCAAATTGGTCATGGCGCCGAGCGAGAGCTTGCGCGCCTCGTCTGAAACCTCGCCGGCAACCGCCGGCGCGAACAGCTGCGCCTCGTCGACCACCACCAGCATCGGGTACCAGTGGTCGCGGGCGACCTCAATCATCCCGCCTAGTGCGAGCACGTTCTCAAATCTGTGCACAACTTGTACAATTGGTCGAGCGCTGCGAAGCTTGGTATCGACGGCTTAATACTGCGGAGGCCGAGGGCGAGGTGAAAGCGGCTAACTTTGCCCGCCTCAGCTACAAGGAGAATCTAGAACTCATCGTGGCAATGGGACAACGCACAAAACCTTATGCGGGCACGGTCAGATCTCTGATTAAGCAAGAAGTAGCAGCAGGGCGGGAGTGGCTTGGTGCAATAGTTTGGATCTGAATCAGGCGTTCGTCCCGAAAGCGGAAGGGCAGCTTTCGGCCCACTTGCCGCAAGCAAGATCGGTCAAGACGAAGCGTCCCGGCCCCTTGACCATCAGGACCCCATGCAGCAGGCCGTAGACCTCGCGATGGGCCATGTAATTGGCTTTCGATGACTTTCTGGTTGGCCGCCAGCCCGTTGGCGAACAACTCCTGATTGGATGCCGCCCGGGCTTGGAATGTTGACGTTCTCCCGCCGTCCAATTGCCGCCCGCGTAGGTAACGCGGATACTTCACCAGGTCCCGAAATCACATGACGCGCAGCCGCCGTCTCTGTCTGATCTTTGGAACTTAAACATATCGGTAGAAAATAGCCGTAACCATCTTTCATCTTGCCGCGTATGGTCCGATCATCGGTGCAAGTTTGAGGACATGCAATGAAGAAAGTCGCTGCTCTCCTGGTACTTTCTCTCGTTACCATGCTGCCCGCCATGGCAGCCGCGCAGTCCAACGTGCCGGAGCTTGGGCCATCGCCGCCGCAGGATGCTATGCAGCTGTATCCCGACGGCGTCGAGAAGGCGGTGGCCGCCCTGCCGGACATCGTCAAGAAAGTCGCGGACGCATCCAACGTTCCCGGCTTCGCCGTGGCGGTGGTGCATGGCGGCAAGATGATCTTTGACGAAGGCTATGGCCTTCGCGACAACCGGGACGACACCTCTAAGGTCAGCAGCACCACCATCTTCCAGGTCGCCTCGGTGTCGAAGTCGATCTCGGCCACGGTGGCCGCCATCGCCATGACGAAGGACCACAGCTTCGACTGGGATACCCCGGTCGGCAAGATCTGGGATGGCTTCCGCCTCAATCTCGACTATGTCTCGGGCAACGCCACCATCGGCGATTTCTTCGCCCATCGCTCGGGCTTGCCGATGGCGGCGGGCGACGAGCTCGAGGATCTCGGCTTCCAACGCAAGCAGATCGTCGGCAGCCTATGGATGGTGCCGCTCGATCTCTTCCGCATCTCCTATCACTACGCCAACTTCGGCACGACGATCGGCGCCGAGGCGGTGGCCCATGCCGAGAAACAGCCTTGGGAGCCGCTGGCCAAGAGCCTGCTGTTCGATCCACTAGGCATGCGTTCGAGCAGCTACCTGCACAAGGACTTCATTGCCGCCGGCAACGACCGCGCCCTGTTGCATGCGCGCGTCGCGGACAATGTCTTCAAGCCGCTCTACGACCGCGATCCCGACCAGCAGGCGCCGGCGGGCGGCGTCTCCTCCAGCGCCCAGGATCTTGCCAAGTGGATGATCCTGCTGCTTGCCGACGGCGCGTATAACGGCCAGCCCATGATCGACCCGAAGATCCTGCAGCCGGCCATCACACCGCAGATCGTGACCTACCGCGGCGAGACGCCCGATACGCGGGCCAGCTCCTATGGCTATGGCTTCAATGTGGGGGTGAACGCCAATGGCCGCACAACCATGGGCCATTCCGGCGCCTTCCTGCTCGGCGCCGGCACCACCTTCCAGGTCTTGCCCTCGGCCGATGTCGGTATCGTCGTGCTCACCAACGGCTCCCCCGTCGGCGCCGCCGAGGCGGTCGCCGCCAGCTTTATGGACATCGTGCAATATGGCCAGGTGACCCGCGACTGGTATCCCTACATCAAGCCGCGGTTCATGGGCTACTACAAGCCAGTGGGCGACCTCGCCGGCAAGGACAAGCCGACGAACCCCGCCAAGGCGCGCAGTCCATCCTTCTACGCCGGCGAATATACGAGCAACTATTTCGACACCGCCAACGTGCTGGCTGATGGCGAAAAGCTGGTGCTCGAACTCGGCCCCAAGCCCATGCGATTCACGCTCGAACACTGGGACGGCGACACCTATGCCCTCACCCCCCGCGGCGAGAACGCGCCGATCGGCTCGCTGTCATCGGTGACGTTCGTCGGTTCCCCCGGCAGCATTCACGCGCGGGTGATGACGGTGGACTATCTGAATGAGAACGGGTTGGGGCATTTTCAGAGGTAGGGGTGGAGGCGTCGGGTGCTCAGCTCAAAACGCGACGTCTGAGTAGTGGTTCGGCAATGAGCGCTCTTGGCGCTTTGGTGATGTTGAGCGACGTCAGCTTTCGCTTAAACCGCAGCAGCCATCACCCCGCCAGCCTCCCCTGCTCCGCCTCCTCGGCATTGGGATCCCCCGGCGCCGTCGCCCAGGCCAGCTCCACCAGCGTCACCGTCCGCCGGCCAACCCCGTCGAGCTGACACACGATCAGCCCCTGCTCCTCGATGTAAGTCAGCAGGCGCCGGGCGCGGCGTAGCGAGTGCGAGCCGTAGGCGCGGGCGATCGCCGCGTCGCTCGGGCAGGGCCAGCCTTCCTTCGCCGCGCGGGCGATCATCATGAACACGCCCTGCATATCCTCGGGCAGCAGCGAGGCGCGCGCCGAGACGTCCTGCCATGCGTCACCGCCGGCCATGTCGGAGCCGAGGCCGGCGCGGGCGCGCGTCAGCATGCGGCGGAACTCCGGCAGGTCCGGCACGACCGAGGCGAGGCCCTCGATGCGGCAGCGGACCACGAACTCCTGATAGAGCACGCCGATGACACGGAAGCCGGCATCGGGTTGCGCCAGCACGGCGCGCAGCACCCGGTCGACGCGCTCGCGCCGCTCCGCCAGATCCTCAGCGCTGATCGGCGGCTCCACCGGTTCGGGGCGGATTTCCAGCGCCGCCGATTTCGCCGCCATCAGCTGATCGAGCAGGTCCGGCGACGACCGGCGCTGCGGCCGGACGGTTTCCGGCGGCGGCGCCGCCAGGATGATGGCGCGGGCATCCTCCAGTGCCGATTCCGGCAACGGCATCAGGCGCGGGGTCGCGTTGCGCGGACTTGTATCGGTCGGGCCGATGCGCAGGCCGAGCGGACGGCGCGACAGCGCCGGGCCGAGCGCCATGAATTGCCCGCGCTCGAGGTCGCGGAAAGCCTCAGCCTGGCGCCGCTCCATGCCGAGTAGGTCGGCGGCGCGCGCCATGTCGATATCAAGAAAGGTCCGGCCCATGAGGAAATTGGAAGCCTCGGCGGCGACGTTCTTGGCGAGCTTGGCCAGCCGCTGGGTGGCGATGATACCGGCAAGCCCGCGTTTGCGGCCACGGCACATCAGATTGGTCATGGCGCCGAGCGAGAGCTTGCGCGCCTCGTCCGAAACCTCACCGGCAACCGCCGGCGCGAACAGTTGCGCCTCGTCGACCACCACCAGCATCGGGTACCAGTGGTCGCGGGCGACCTCGAACAGCCCGCCGAGAAAGGCGGCGGCGCGCCGCATCTGGTTCTCGGCGTCGAGCCCTTCGAGATTGAGCACCGTGGAGACGCGGTGGATGCGCGCCCGCTCGCCGGCGCTCTGCAGGCCGCGCGCGGTATGCTCCTCGGCATCGATCACCAGATGGCCGAAACGGTCGCCGAGCGTCACGAAGTCGCCCTCGGGGTCGATAATGGTCTGCTGCACCCAGGGCGCGCTCTGCTCCAAGAGCCGGCGCAGCAGATGGGATTTGCCGGAGCCCGAATTCCCCTGCACCAGAAGCCGCGTCGCCAGCAGTTCCTCAAGATCCAGCGCCGCCGGGGCGCCTGCGCTCGTCTGGCCCATCTCGATCGCAACGGTCATATCTCGACTCTCCTTGCGGAGAGGGCTTATCAACCGCATCACAGCCCGTCGAGCGCGCCATGGCCGGCGCTCGGTGTTGCGCACAGGCTGGATGCTGCCAGGTAAACGATACGAAACGTACCGTTTCGATTCAAGACTGCCACTAAGGAGTGGATTCTTGTCCATGGCATCGGCTACCGGATAGAGGCGCCCGACGCGGTCATTGACGCGGTGGAGATCGAGCGGCCGAAGCCGATTTTTTGCGGGCATTTGCCCGCTCCTCCAGGTCTCGCCAGAAGCCAAGCACTGTCGCCACGATCGCTTCCGGCGCGTCCTCCTGCATAAGATGCTTCGCGTTCGGCACGACGTGGAAGGAAGCGCTCGAAATGCGGCGCGCGAGCTCGCGACCGTCGGCGATGGGAATCCACTGGTCGTCCTCGCCCCACAGGATGGCAACGGGGCAACGAATCTCACCGTATCGCCACTCGACCTCTTGCGAGTATTTGTCATCCATCTGAGCGACCTGGCGCCAGAAGGCTTTTTGGCCTTCGGCTCCCAGCCACGGCGCGAGGTAAAGCGCCATCTCTTCCTCGCGTAGCGCATTCGCTACGGCGCCGCCGATGTAGGCGCGCAGGATCGCTTCGTGAATGTAGTGCGGGAGGCCGGAAAAGACCGTCTCGTGTTTCTTGGCGGCCTGAACAAGTGGTGAGCCTTGCGGGCTGATTGCGACCGGATCGATCAGCACCAGCGACCGGTAGTCGAGCCCGTTGAGCAAATGACCGCGCAACGCTGTTGAGCCGCCGAGATCATGCGCAACGATATCGGGGTCACGCAGGCCCCAATGATCGTAAAGGGCCGCGAAAAGCTCGTTCTGCATGCCACGGGACACGTCGCTGTCGGGTTTGTCGGATCGACCATAGCCGAGCATGTCAAAGCAATAGATTCGCCTCTGTTGGCCGAGCAAAGGCGCAATTCTACGCCATGCCGACGATGAGAAAGGCGTGCCATGCAGCAATACCGCGGGTGAGCCCTCGCCCATCGCGCCCCAGGCGATCGAGTTCCCTTGAAAGGTGAAGCGTTCAGGAAGAGGCCAGTCCGCTGTCGCCATCAGTCTTTCCTCCGATCCTAACGCAGCCAGCGACCTATCCAACGACAACCTGTACGTCAGGTTCCAATGGTCCGCTTCTTCACCGGCTGGGCCTGCTTGGCCCTCTGCGAGCCGGTGCGCGCAGCCGCCGCAAGAATGCTCTCCATCAGGTCCTTTTCGCGCAGTGGTTTGCCGAGCAGCGGCACGTCGGGGGGCCGGTCGGCGATCGCGTCGGCGTCGGCATATCCGGTTATCATCACCGCCGGCCAATCGGCCCGCAGATTGCGGGCGAACCGAATGACCTCCAGGCCCGAGACGAGCGGCATGGCAAAATCGGTGACGATGACGTCGAAGTCGTACGGCGCCCGCTCGATCATCGCCAACGCTTCCGCGCCACCCCCGGCGCAGGTAACCGCAAAGCCGTGTTGGCGAAGCGATTGCGCCGTCAGTTCCCGCAGTACATTGCTGTCGTCGATCAGCAGGACCGATGGATAGTCCTCGCCGGCATTCACGACGGTGTCGTCGGCATCGGACGTCTCGGCGATTTCGACCGGGCGCTCGATTGAACGCGGCAGCCAGAGCTGGACGGCTGTTCCACTGCCGACGGTGCTTTCAATGCGGAGCGTGCCGCCCGATTGCTTGACGAAGCCATGCACCGTGCTCAGACCGAGGCCAGTGCCTTTGCCGACCGGTTTTGTCGTGAAGAACGGTTCGACGACCTTGGCGAGAATGTCGGCCGGTATGCCCGACCCCGTGTCCTTGACGGTGACCACGACATAGTCGCCCGCCGAAATATCCTCGGCTGCACGGCCTAGCGTTCGATTTTGCGCCTCCACGATTATCGTGCCGCCGGACGGCATGGCATCGCGCGCGTTGAAGACCAGGTTCATCAGCGCCAGCTCCAGCTGGCTGGCATCGACATGCGCCGGCCACACAGTGTCGTCGACAAGCCAATCGAAACGGATCAGGCCTCCCAGGACCGGGGCCACCAACCCGTTCATTGTATCGCCGAGCGCGGCAAGGCGCACGGCCTGCGGCCTCAGTGTCTGGCGGCGCGAGAAGGCAAGCATGCGGTTGACGAGTTCGGCGCCCTGTTTTGCCGACCGGCGTGTCAGTTCCAGAACCTGCCTGGCCTGTCCATCGAACTCGGCGTGGCGCTCGAGCAATCCCAATCCGCTGAGAATTGCGGCAAGCAGATTGTTGAAATCATGCGCCAGTCCGCCGGTAAGCTTGCCGATCGCGTCGATGCGCTGCGATTGCAGCAGCTGGTTCTCAAGCTCGCGCCGCTCGGTAATGTCCAGCAATGTGCCGAGGATCTCTGGCTTTTGGCTGTCGGAGCCGTTCGACAGGACGCCCTGGTCGAGAAAAATCCGGTAATTGCCGTCGGCGCATTGCCAGCGGAATTCGCAGGTGTAGGAGCCGGTGGCCTTGGCTGCGAGCAGGGCTTGCCTCACTCTCGGCAGATCGTCGGGATGAACGCGGCTCAGGCCGAAGCCTGGATCGGAGGTCAGCCGTTCGGCAGGAAAGCCGGTCAAGCGTTCGACCCCTTCGGTGACAAAGCTGGCGCCGAACGGCGGCTCCGCCGCCCGCGCGTGGAAGCAGACCGGAAGAGAGCTCAAAATGGCATGCTGCCGCTCCTGGGCGCTGCGCAGCGCCTGCTCGGCCTCGAGCTTTTCCTTCTGCGCCTGCAGTGCCTGGGCCAGCAGCCCTTGCTCGGCAGCCGCCTTTTGCTGGATTTCCAGCGTCTTCTCATGAAGCTCGACGAACACGGCGACCTTGGAACGCAGCATGGCCGGGTCGAAAGGCTTGAACACGTAATCCACCGCGCCGGCGTCATAGCCGCGCAGCATGTGGGCGTCTTCCTTGTTGATGGCGGTGAGAAAAATTATCGGCGTTCGCCTGGATTGCTCGCGCTGGCGGATCAAGCCCGCCGTCTCGTAGCCGTCCAGCCGCGGCATCAGCACATCCAGCAGGATGACGGCGAAATCCTCCTTCAGCAGAGCGCGCAACGCCTCTTCGCCCGACTGCACGCAGACGACATCACCGATAGGGGCCAGAACCTCGCCGATCGCCAGCAGATTGCGCTCGTCGTCATCCACGGCCAGGATGCGCGCCTTTGCCGGCCCCGCTGCCGGCGCCATGACCCCCAGCTTTCTTGCTCCGTGCCTCGACAGTTTCTGCATCGAGCGGCCGTCAGTTCACTGCCATGAGCGTCTTTTCCGGACCATGGACACGGGATCGCGAGCGGCCGATCCAGACACGCAGCAATGCCAGCAGCAGATCGAGGTCGACAGGCTTGGCGATGTAGTCGGAGGCGCCGGCGTCGAGGCACTTCTGCCGGTCGCCCTTCATTGCCTTGGCGGTAACCGAGATCAACGGGATATGGGCAATCGCCGGCATGCCGCGGATCTGCCGCATCGTCTCGTAGCCATCCATTTCCGGCATCATGATATCGATCAGTGCGGCGTCGATGTCCGGGCTCTGCTCCAGAAGCGCGATACCTTCCCGGCCGCGCTCCGCATGCAGCACCTGGATGTCATAGGTCTCGAGAACGCTGGTAAGCGAATAGATGTTGCGGATGTCGTCGTCGACGATGAGGACCTTTGCGCCGGCGAGAACTACATTGTCCGGCTGTTCGGCTGTGGCATCATCGTTTTCATGTCCACGCCCGGGGAGAGTTGCCGACATCACGAGAGCCAGCTGAGCGAAATTCTCCGCCCGCGGAACATCCGCCAATGCCGGATGCAAGGCGAGCGACTGTTGCAGCGCTTCCGGATGAGGCGCAAAGAACAGCAGTAGCGACACCGACTGCCCGAACAGAACGGCAATCTCATCCAGCATCTGGGCGTTGTCCCTGGCCGAGCGGCCAAAGCCGAGCACAACGGCATCATAGTTGGCGATGCCGATATCGTCCGCATTCGCCGCGACGCGGCCGATCGCGGTGACCGAGGTGACGCCGTCGCGGATCGCGTCGATCAGCGAAAGGCGGCGCTCGGGATCGGTATCGGCAATCAGGACGCGGCGCTGGACGCGGAGCTTTCTGGAGTGAATGTCCTGGAAGACCTTCATCAGTTCGTCCGACGATACGGGCTTGGTTGAAATGCTGGATGCACCCCTGCGGGCAAGCACCTCGATATCCTCGGCGCCCGAAATGACATGGACGGGAATGTCCTTGGTTTTCGGGTCGTGGCGAAGCAGATCGAACAACACCCAGCCGTCGATATCCGACAGTCCGAGATCGAGCGTGATAGCATCGGGAACCAGCTTGCGCGCCAAAGCCAGCGTGCCGGAGCCCGCGGTCGACAGGACGCCTTTCAGCCCGGCCGAACGTGCGAGGCCGAGCAGCAGACCGCCGAAGGTCGGGTCGTCCTCGACGATCAGCACGACCCGATCTTCCGGTGAGATCGTGTCGCGGTCATCGAGCAATTCGGAGGACGGCGGGCTCGGCTGCGCTGTCGTTGCGGCCACCTCCATCGCCGGCAGCAGCGCCGCTTGCGGGGCCAACGCCATCCGGGGTCCATCGAATGGAATGACCAGCGTGAACGTCGAACCCTTGCCCGGCGTGCTCTCGACCCGCAATTCGCCGCCGAGCAGCCGGGCAATCTCCCGGCTGATCGAGAGCCCAAGCCCAGTGCCGCCATATTTGCGGCTTGTGGTGCCGTCGGCCTGCTGGAAGGCTTCGAAGATCAGCTTCTGCTTGTCCTGCGGAATACCGATGCCGGTATCGCTGACCACGATCGCGAGCGCCTCCATCGGTTGCGCCGAACCGTTGTGACGGCCCGTCTTTTCGGCCCGGAAATTCAAGCGGACCTCGCCTTGCGAGGTGAATTTGAACGCGTTCGACAAAAGGTTGAGCACAATTTGCTGCAATCGCTTCTCGTCGGTGCGAACGGTCTCCGGAAGCTCGGGGTCGACATTGATGGTGAAGCCAAGTCCCTTGTCGGTCGCCAGCTGCCGGAAGGTTCGCTCCATATGCTGGCGAAGATGCACCACCGGCATGTCGTTGATGTCGATCGAGACGGTGCCCGATTCGATCTTCGACAGATCGAGGATGTCGTTGATGAGGCTCAAAAGATCGGTGCCGGCCGAATTGATGGTGCGCGCGAACTCGACCTGCTTGTCGTTGAGATTGCCTTGCTGGTTGGTTGCGAGCAGGTTTGAAAGGATGAGCAGCGAGTTCAGCGGCGTGCGCAGTTCGTGGCTCATATTGGCGAGGAATTCCGACTTGTATTTCGAGGTAAGCGCCAGCTGCTCGGCCTTCTCCTCCAGCGCCCGTCGCGCCATCTCGATTTCGAGGTTCTTGTTCTCCACCTGCTTCTTTTCGTTCTCGAGCAGCTGCGCTTTTTCCTGCAGCTCCTCATTGGTGGCGTGCAGCTCCTCCTGCTTCTTGGTCAGCTCGGTCTGACGCGCCTGCAACTCCGACGTCAGCAGCTGCGACTGCTTGAGGAGGCCTTCGGTGCGCATGGTGGCGGCGATGGTGTTGAGAACGATGCCGACGGATTCCATCAGCTGGTTGAGGAACGACTGGTGCGTGTCGCGGAATTCGCTGAACGAGGCGAGTTCGATGACGGCCTTCACCTCGTCTTCGAACAGAGCCGGAAGAATGATCACGTTCGCCGGCGCGGCATTGCCAAGGCCGGAGGTGACGCGCAGGAAATTCGGCGGCACATTGTCCAGCATGATGGCGCGCTTGTCGGCGGCACTTTGCCCGACAAGGCCTTCGCGCAGATCGAGGCGTTGCTTGATCTCCGCCTTGCTTTCGGCGCCATAGGAGGCGGCGAGCTCCAGATAGAATTCATCCTCGTCGCGGTTGGTCACGTAGAACACGCCATATTGCGCATTCACCAGCGGGGCGAGTTCGGACATGATCAGACGCGAGACCGTGGCCAGGTCGCGCTCGCCCTGCAGCATGCGCGAGAACCGGGCGAGATTGGTCTTCAGCCAGTCCTGCTCGGCATTCTTCAGCGTCTGGTCCTTCAGATTGCGGATCATCTCGTTGATGTTGTCTTTCAGGGCCGCCACCTCACCGGAGGCCTGGACGCTGATCGAGCGGGTCAGATCGCCCTTGGTCACCGCAGTCGACACCTCGGCGATGGCGCGCACCTGGGTGGTCAGGTTGGCGGCGAGCTGATTGACGTTGTCGGTCAGGTCGCGCCAAAGGCCGGCAGCGCCGGGCACCCGGGCCTGACCGCCGAGCTTGCCTTCGATGCCCACCTCGCGGGCGACGTTGGTCACCTGGTCGGCGAAGGTCGCCAGCGTCTCGATCATGCCGTTGATGGTGTCGGCGAGCGAGGCGATCTCGCCTTTGGCATCGACCGTCAGCTTGCGCTTGAGATTGCCTTGCGCGACCGCGGTCACGACCTCGGCGATGCCGCGCACCTGGTTGGTCAGGTTCGTCGCCATCAGGTTGACGTTGTCGGTCAGGTCCTTCCAGGTACCGGCGACGCCCTCGACCCGCGCCTGGCCGCCGAGCTTGCCCTCGGTGCCGACCTCGCGGGCGACACGCGTCACTTCGCCGGCAAAGGAGTTCAGCTGGTCGACCATGGTGTTGATCGTCGATTTCAGCTCCAAGATCTCGCCCTTGACGTCGACGGTGATCTTCTTCGACAGGTCGCCGCGCGCCACAGCCGTCGTCACCTCGGCGATGTTGCGGACCTGGCCGGTCAGGTTCTCGGCCATCGAATTCACATTGTCGGTCAGATCCTTCCAGGTGCCGGCAACGCCGCGCACCTGCGCCTGGCCGCCGAGCTTGCCTTCGGTGCCGACCTCGCGCGCCACACGCGTCACTTCGGAGGCAAAGGAATTCAGCTGGTCGACCATCGTATTGATGGTGTCCTTGAGCTCGAGGATCTCGCCGCGCACATCGACCGTGATCTTCTTCGACAGGTCGCCCAGCGCCACTGCCGTCGTCACCTCGGCGATGTTGCGCACCTGGCCGGTCAGGTTGGCGGCCATCGCATTGACGTTGTCGGTCAGGTCTTTCCAGGTACCGGCAACACCGCGCACCTGTGCCTGGCCGCCGAGCTTGCCGTCGGAACCGACCTCGCGCGCCACGCGCGTCACCTCGGAGGCGAAGGAATTCAGCTGGTCGACCATCGTGTTGATGACGTCCTTGATCTGCAGGATCTCGCCCAGCGCATCGACCGTGATCTTCTGGGTCAGGTCGCCGGTCGCAATTGCCGTCGCCACCTTGGAGACGTCGCGCAATTGCACGGTCAGATTGCCGGCCATGGCGTTGACGTTGTCGGTCAGGTCCTTCCAGGTGCCGCCGACGCCCTCGACATGCGCCTGGCCGCCGAGCTTGCCTTCCGAACCCACTTCGCGCGCCACACGCGTCACTTCCGAGGCGAAGGAGTTCAGCTGGTCGACCATCGTGTTGACGGTGTCCTTGAGCTCCAGGATTTCGCCCTTGACGTCGACGGTGATCTTCTTTGACAGGTCGCCGCGCGCCACTGCGGTGGTGACCTCGGCGATGTTGCGCACCTGGCCGGTCAGGTTGGCGGCCATCAGGTTGACGTTATCGGTCAGGTCCTTCCAGGTGCCGCCGACCCCCTTCACCTCGGCCTGGCCGCCGAGCTTGCCTTCGGTGCCGACCTCGCGCGCCACGCGCGTCACTTCGGACGCGAAGGAGTTCAATTGATCGACCATCGTGTTGATGGTGTCCTTGAGCTCGAGGATTTCGCCTTGCACGGCGACGGTGATCTTCTTCGACAAGTCGCCGGAAGCGACGGCGGTCGTCACCTCGGCGATGTTGCGGACCTGGCCGGTCAGGTTCTCGGCCATCGAATTGACGTTGTCGGTCAAGTCCTTCCAGGTGCCGGCAACGCCGCGCACCTGAGCCTGGCCGCCAAGCTTGCCCTCGGTGCCGACTTCGCGGGCGACGCGCGTCACTTCGCCGGCAAAGGAGTTCAGCTGGTCGACCATGGTGTTGATCGTCGATTTCAGCTCGAGGATCTCGCCCTTGACGTCGACCGTGATCTTCTTCGACAGGTCGCCAAGCGCCACAGCCGTAGTCACCTCGGCGATGTTGCGCACCTGGCCGGTCAGGTTTTCGGCCATCAGGTTCACGTTGTCGGTCAAGTCCTTCCAGGTGCCGCCGACACCTTCGACGCGCGCCTGGCCGCCGAGCTTGCCTTCTGTACCGACCTCGCGCGCAACGCGTGTCACTTCCGAGGCAAAGGAATTCAGCTGGTCGACCATCGTATTGATGGTGTTCTTGAGCTCGAGGATTTCGCCCTTCACATCGACGGTGATCTTCTTCGACAGGTCGCCGGAAGCGACGGCGGTCGTCACCTCGGCGATGTTGCGCACCTGTCCGGTCAGGTTCGTCGCCATCGCGTTGACGTTGTCGGTCAGGTCCTTCCAGGTCCCGGCCACACCCTTCACGCGCGCCTGGCCGCCGAGCTTGCCTTCGGTGCCGACCTCGCGCGCCACGCGCGTCACCTCCGAGGCGAAGGAGGCCAGTTGCCCGACCATGGTGTTGACGATCTTGCCGATGCGCAGGAATTCGCCGCGCAACGGCCGGCCGTCGATTTCGACCATCATCGTCTGCGACAGGTCGCCCTTGGCGACCGCGCCGATGACGCGCGCCACTTCGGCCGTCGGCTGAACCATGTCCTCGATCAGATCGTTGACGGAACGGACGCTCGATTCCCAGCTGCCGGTGGCGTTGCGGACACGGCCGCGTTCGCCGATCCGGCCATCCTTGCCGACGACCTTGCTGAGGCGTTCGAACTCGCGCGTGACCTGATCGTTGAGCTCTACGATTTCGTTGAAGGTATCGGCGATCTCGGAATCGAGGCCGGCGTAGACATTGTCGATGCGAACGGAGAAATCACCGCTCCGAAAAGCCTTCAGTGCGTTCAGTATTTGACGGCGATCCAATTGCCTTGTGGATGCAAGCACGCTCACAGCGCCCTCCCAGCTCACGGATTTCTTGAATGTCCTGGTATCCCCTGCGGCCCGACACAACTCCCCGCAAGCGCAACAACGCGGCATGCTCGATTTGGTTCCAGACGAAATTGCCGCTATGCGGCAGGAATTTCGGCGTCGCATTCATGAAACGACGAGCAACAAAGGTCCATAGTGATTGTATCGATCACTATTTCTGTCCAACGGAACATCTCGAAAAAACTCTCGTTGGGTATAGATCGCGATAGCGCGATGCAACTCGATGGAGACACTAAGATGATCAAAATTCTCTCTGCATCCCTACTTGCTATCGGTCTGGCTACATCTGCCATGGCACAATCGATGGGCTCCGGGACCGGCGGAACGGGTAACGGCCCCAATACCGGCGTCAACACAGGCACTTCCGGCGGCAACACCGGGACTGGCAGCGCAACTACCCCGAACACGATCGATCCGAACGCAACGAATGCCACCACGCCGCAGACAAACGGTATGGAGGACCGCTGCAAGGATACGGCGGGCAACGATGCCGACAACAACACCCCCAGCGGGGCTATGACGTCGGATATGCAGAACTGCAACAAGTAACGGAGTTTTGCTCAGCGGTCATTTCAGCCCGCTGCCTGGTCGAGTCCCGGTGCTCGCGGTTCAAACTACAGGCAGAAACGTGCACTGACCGGGCACGGGTGCGCCATTTTTGGATGAAGGGCGAGCCCAGGCCGGGCGGCCGATTACACTAGTCTCAGCTAGGTTCCGCGATAGGCGGCGGCCAGTCCGGGACGGGTGGCCGTTCTTCTTGATCAGTTATCAGGGGCCGGTCCTCTTTGGCGGCTAGCTGGGCCAGCAACTGGCGCGATGCTTCGATTGTCCGACGCGTCTCTTCGATAGTCGAATGAAGGTCGTCCACATGACGCCACGCCCGCGCTTGGCATAACCGGGCACCTTCAAGGTGAAGACGATCAGGTTCCCATCGATTCATTGTCTGATGGGCGCTATGCGGTTCAGTTCGAATTTGACCACGATCTGGACTAGCTGGTTGCCTGCTTCGTCGCGGACTTGAATGCCAGCCTCGTGGTAGGTGCCATCGGACAGCTTTTCTCTTGCGATTTCAAGCAGCGTTTTTGCTGCCTCGTCCTCCGCAGATTCCAGGCTCGGAAGCTCTGAACCTTCAGGGTCTGGGAAGGTCTCTCCATTGCTGGACAAGTCGAAGAAATAGCGCGGCATCCATCCTAACTAGGATTGCCGGAAAATGTTCAATGTCTGTTTTTTACATACAAAGAGCTAATTCAGCATGTCCCGCAGGGGCTTTTTGCGCTTCGGCGCCCTGTACTTCTCGACCAGCCTGACCTGGTCGATATCAATCGTCATAAGCGTTCCAAGGTCGATTGTCACCTTGCCGCCTTCCTCGGCCATGCGCGTGAGCCGTTCCTTAGTTTCTTCAACAAAGGCTTTCACACGAGATGCCGTCACTGGCACGAGTTGCTGGCCACAGCGATCCGGGATGACCGATCTGTCGGTAGCCGAATTTCTTCCACCGACGGTTGGTGGACGCATTGCAGATGATGGGCCTAAAGTTCCGGACGGTCCCCGTGCACCGGGCAAGCCCAACCCCCGCATCCCCCCAGCCTGGTGCAAGCCACTTGATCGGATCCCGCCGTCCTGGCATGTGCGGCGGGACTTTTTATCCAATTCGCGGAATACCGAGGCGGCTTCGACCTCTGTCACCTATCCGTCGCGAACGGCTCATGCTCGGGAAGGTGATGATGCAGCACTTCGACAAGGTTTCGCTTGTCGAATGTCTGGCCGCAAATTGGGCAGAACTCCAAATGCCCCGGTTCGTCGTTGTCCGGCGACCCGTGGATTTTGCCCTTCATAGTTGGCGGATTGTGCTTATCCCGTCTCACGTCGTCACCCATCATAACCTGATAGCGCGACGGCAGTTGGAGGGGCGATTTGGCCGCTGGGCGTACCGGCTGAGAGCGTTCGCCCCCAGCTGGAGCGGATTATACGCCCGTTCATGCATCATTGCTAATTTAATAAAATGATCATGGTACGCCACGCTTCGCTGCTGGCCTTCGACGACGAGGATCAGGACCACTAAAAGAAGGTAGTGTCACCCGAGACACTGCCTAAAACGAAGGCCACTGGCTAAAATCGGCGCGAGAACGTACTATGAAAGATCGCCAGCTACGCACCATGGGCGCTGACGCTTGGGAGCGACCATCGCACTCCTGCCCCAACCGGAGGCATTGGTGTGATGGCCGAAAAAAGAATCAAGGCCGGCAGGCCTGACGGACGAAAATCTACGCGCGCTTGCACGGGAGTCCGGTGCCACTGAGCAGCAAATACGTGACATCGCATCTCTGATCGGGCTCGATCGTGCCTCGATCCTAAGAGAAGCGCGTCTGTTGACCCTCGATCTGCGGCCGAAGCTTTAGGGCTTGGTCACTGACTTGGTCTCGGCACCGGGTCAGTCGGTCGACGGTTTCGATGATGGCCTTTGCAAGCGCCTCGCCCTCATGCACCGGCAACGGTCCATAGAGCAAGTTGACTGCCTCCTCGCTCGGCAGCACGCCGGCCGGGCAGGTCAGCTCGATCGCCAGGCTCACGAGCTGCAGGCCGGTTCAGCCCACGCCGCATCCGCTTCGCATGAGCCAGACCTATCGCTCTGCCGCTAGATCGCTGTGCGGCTATCGGCCAATAGGCTCAAACCTTGTGAGCTGCTCCGTGCGGCCAGGCTGGCCAGGCTCGATCTTCGTCAACCGCAATCTCGCCTCGGCCACGCGTCGTTGCGCAGCCCGGATCCTGCTGCACAGCGCGATATTGATGCCGACACCGCAGCCTTCATCCAGCATTTCATTTGCACGTTCGAGGGAGCGCTCGGCCCGGTTAAGCCGCTGTCGGGCTCTCGCCAGTTCCATATCCAAAAATTCCATTATTCCGAATCCATTGCGGTCCCTTCGATTGGTAAACCGCTTGTGGTCGCCGTTGGTTCCGGCTTGTTCGCACGGTGATGACGCCGGTGGCCTGGGCGCCGGTGGCCTGAAGGTCGCGACGAATGAAACGCCAGCCCAGGTCAACCCGCGCGGCGTCCTTCAACGCTGGCGGGATCGATCTCCACCAAGCGGTCTGCGGCCTCGACCGCAGTTCGTATCCTGCTGCACAGCGCAAGATTCTCGGCCAGCATTTCTTCAGTGCGTTGAAGCGCGAGCTCGGTCCGGTGGATGCGCTGCCTGGCATTGGCAACTTCCGATGTCAAAATATCGGCCGCCATCCCGTGGCCCTGGGGTTCCATAGTGTCCATGGATTTCTAACACATGGGGGCCGATATCGTTCCCATCCATCGCCAGGATACTGGCGCTGGGCTGTCGATCGTCAAGGCCGGCCGAAGCGCATCATGGCGCGCGCAATGACGAGTTGCGCCTCGACTCTTGGCATTTTTCCTTCTGCATCATGTTGTCGGCAGCGATGAGCCTCTTGAGCGACCGCATGACCTCCCCGGGCGCCCAGCCCGCATCGATCATGCAGGTCGACGATCGCCTGAAAGCCCGGCTCCATTGCCTCCTGGCAATCGATTTCGCGATCGGCATATTCGCCCTGTCGTCTTGGCGGGCTGATCATTTTTCGACGTGCCCCTTAAGATACGCTTCTCCGTCGGCACGGTGTTCAAAACAGAACCAATGCGATGGCTGCCTCGGCCTGGCGAACCCCCATCCGGCATCCTTGGGCCCGGAACCAGAGCATCCGCTCAAAAGGATAATCGCGGCCCCCGCCGCCGCGAAGGTGTGGTGTTTGCGCAATGTGATATCCCCCTACTCACACGCAACGTCAAAAGCTTCGCCCTCGCAAGGGCGCGATTGACGATAGCAGGAGGAAGTGGCTACGACCTGACCCGCTAACCGCGCGGTTTAGCCTTCGGTTGAGGGGTGCTTTCTGACGGGTTTGCAACCAATATTGCAGATCGCCGATCTCTGAGCCAAAGGGACTTTCTTGATGCGACTAGCTCGGCACGGTCGTCCTCAGCGGTCGCTCGACTATGCATAGCAGCGATGGCAAAGTCGGCTCTGTTCGTTCGGTAGTCTTCCTTTTGCACGGCCATTGTTTTCTCCCTGTTCGTGGCCCCTCTTTGCCCTGACAGGAGATTAAACTGCCGGTGCATTACGCGAGTCAAATCAAACTAAGCACTCCGCAGTCGCGCCTACATTTCGTTGTTTTCAATGATGCCCGCCATCGACCTGCTGGAGGCACCGGCCGCTTAGGAGCCCGATGAAGACGAGGAAGATGATCCGAATATCCTGATGCTCAAGGGCAGACATTTTCGTCTGTGATGGAAGGGGCGGCGAGATCTTAGGGCGCTTATCCAAATTTTCGGCCGCTGATCGGTGATGCTGTCCGCTTGGCTGGGTAACGCAGCGTGGAATTAGGGGTATTTGCTGCCTGCAAGCTGTCTGGCGCGGCCTCGGCAGTTGGCGATTTGCGCGTGAGCGGGGTACACCTGACCACCAGTTGTCCTGTACGAGTAACATATTCCAACGGCCGCTTCTGCAACGGAAGCATCAAGGACTCGGGTACGGGCGGCAAGTTTAGCTGCCGGGACAAGTCGGTGGCCAATTTTTGGTAAACGTTAGTGGGGGCTATATGCGAGCAGCATCGGCAGCATCCAACTTGTTCGCCGCTTTGGCGATGGCTGGAACATTGATTTGTGCTTCAGTTGCGCAGGCCGGTGTCAAAGTCATCCCAAAGGATACCCCCTACGGAATTACGGGAATCTCCAGCAAGGAAATCGGCCGACAGTTGACCCGACGTGGGGGAGCCAAGCTGACGGCAACCATAAGACGCGAGATTGAGTTTGCCCATTCGGAGCCATCCACTTGCTATGTCAGGGAGGCGGATTATACGCTGTATCTTATTACGACCTATCCGCGGCTAGAGGGCAAGGTGTCGCCGAAATTGCGAAAGCGTTGGAACGCGTTCCTATCCACAGTGGTCGCTAGTGACGCGAAAACGCGACAGTGGGCCATTCAAACGACTAACGCCATGGATGAGTTAACGGCTAACCTGTCGATGAAGAACGACCGCAGTTGTAATCGTCTCAGGAGCTTTGTTGCTCAGCGGTTGCATTCCATCGATCAAAAATTCAAAAAAGTGAACCAGCAATACGTTGACGAGCAAAACGGACCCAACGGTGCGGTTGGAAAAGCCACGACAGAATTTTATCGAGAACCATAGTTGAGCAATCTCTACAACATCACCACGTCGCACGAAGCGATCCGCCAATGGACCCGCGCCTTGCGCGATGTCGTAGGCAACCTTGAACCCTCCATTGACATCTATCCCAACCAATTCGGGCCTGTAGTCCGCAATGCGCAGGACCGCGCGCGCGAGCTTGCCAATCTCCACTGGGGAATGCCGTGGCCTGAGAACAGCGGTTACGATAATAGAGATCATCGACAGGATGAAGCGAGAAGCGCCGTGAGGGAGCGGTTCGTTACCGGATTCTCAAAACGGACTGGCACACCCGGTTGAGTCGGATGCTCAGAACAGCGTCGGAACAGCATGCTACTCGTCAGAGTGGGTGAGCGCCTCAGGCCACCCATTTTTTCACTCGCTATCGGGCAAGGTGGCGAGTGCCGGTGCATGCCGGCCAGCTCCTGAGGGCGTCAAGAAGCGACCTGCGACGCAGTGCCGGCCTGCTTGGTGAAGTCATGGCGACGCGCGCGAACATGTGCCAGCAAATTCACTTCATTGACGACCCCCGATTGAAAGAGAGACAGTGTGGTCGACGCGAGAATCTGGCTGTCTATCGAGGTGCTGTACGATTTGGCGTCGGCGGCTATCTGGTCGACAACCCGCTGGCAGATCGCTCGATCTTTAGGTCTAAGGAACTGACTTTTCGGTGCTCGTGGCATCTCGACGCCTTTAAAGGGGAAGTTACTGTGTCCCCCACGCGACGGATGCGTGGGCCTCCGCGAATGGACCCTAAACGCATTCAGACAGATAATTGCCATTCGTTTGAGTGGTGCCGCCAAGGGCTTGAGCCGAATTTAATTCGGGGATTCCGGATTAACCGCTGCAATTGAAAACAGTTGGGGAACGGTTAGCACGCTCGCTGAAAACAGCGGCGGAACAGCGTCCGGCGGCCGTTCCCCACTGAGAACAGTGGAGGAGCAGTGAGCCGCGCCAACAGGGATTCATGCTTGAAAACAGCGGGCAAACAGTCCCTTCAGAGCACCCCGCCTCATGGTGGGCTCATCTTTATGTTGCCTGGTTTCAATAGGCGGGCCCCACGATCGAAATCAGCAGGACCCAAGACTAAAGTTCCTTGTTTCGGGCGCATGTTTTCGGCGCTGAGTGAATACCGCGAAAGAAAGGTCGCGGCGTCGATTGGCATTCCGCCTGCCTTGAAAACCGGCCCTTCGAAGTTGAACTGGATTGCGAAATGCTCGAAGATTTGCGTATCACCAGGGTTCACCACGAAACCCTCTGGGCCGATTAGGCGAAGACTCTCTCCGAATTGTTGAACCTTGGTCAGCGCGGCGCCATATGGGCTGCCATTTTTTGTCCTAACCCCCGACCGCTCAATAACGGTCAGCGAAACATGCTTAGCTGTCGCTAGGCCCTCGTTCTTTATCGCTAAGCTGATTGAGGCGTTCACCAGCGGTCCGGAGGTCATGTTCTCCGTGAAGTCATATACAAGATCCAGGTCCGGAGAGCCGTTTCTGCGAAAAGCGTCTTCGATATCGAAATGCTCCATCGCATAGCTGCTCGAAGCAGATCGCTTAAAATACTGCTTCGCCATGTTGCACATGTGCGGACGTCGTTCCGAACGAGGGACGTCGATTAATAGGTAACCAACGGAATTATCATTCATAGACGGAAATCCGGCCACTCGAATGCCACCGTTCTTCGGCTGTAGTAGGTCTCCAACGGCCGAGCTTACCGCGCTCAAGGCCGTCTCCCAGACTGGTACAGGATCGAGCGCTTGAGCGACGTCCGCCCCCTCCCCAATCGATCTGCAATCCACGCCGATTAACACCACCCCGCCAGCCGAGTTGCTAAACGCCGAAAGCACTTTTCCGATAGCTCGCCGCCCGTCCTTTGTCAGCTTGCCGTCGTTGAACAGTGCGCCGGGCTTCCCGGCAGCCGAACCTTTAAAGTCGAGCTGCAGAGTTTCTTACGCAGCTTGCTGGATTGCTTCGGCCAGTCGGACCTCGCCACCAGAAATCCACTCATCGAAAGTCATTGTGTATCACCCCCGGCGAGGAGCAGTGTAAATAATAACGCCCCCAGCGGGGCAAACTCTTTTCTAGGTCGAAAAGGAGTCTGGCGGTGCCCCAAGGGATTTTTAGCAGAATGGCCCGAAACCGGACATCAACTAAGTTGTTGATTTCCTTGTAGGAAGAACTGGTGGAGCCAATCGGAATCGAACCGACGACCTCTTGAATGCCATTCAAGCGCTCTCCCAACTGAGCTATGGCCCCACTCCGGCAGTTCGCCGGCGCCGTTTCCGGCGAAGAGATCCGGCGCGGGTTGAGACCGCGCCGTTAGTGCAGGCGGCTTCTAACCCCGCCTTCAGTCAATATCAAGCCTTCAAGAACCGCTTTTTCTAGGCGGCGCGGCGAAAGCCGGCGAATGCGGTTCGCTCAGACTTCGTCGTCGTCTTCGCCGACGCCGATCATGTCGGCAACGTCATCATCTTCTTCCTCCTCGTCGGCGAGGAATGTGTCATCCTCGTCATCGCCAAGGTCAACGTCGTCCTCGTCATCGCCGAGATCGGGAAGCTCGTCGGCCTTCGCGTCCTCGTCCGCCTCTTCGAGCGAGACGACCTCGACGCCCTCTTCCTCCTCGGTGTCTACTTCCTTCTCGGCAACTTCCTCTTCCTCCTCGAGGGCGGCGATCTTGCCTTCTTCGAAATAGGAGCGCGGATAGCTCTTGCCCGTGTAAGGCGAGACGATCGGGTCCTTGTTCAAGTCATAGAATTTTCGACCCGTCTCCGGGTCGATGCGTTTGGTGCCAAGTTCGGGTTTTGCCACAGCAAGCCTCGTCGATGAAAGTTTGGTCCCCTTAACCAGAGTTTACGGCGCTGTCAAAGCGAAAAGCCGGCGTCCCAAAAAGCTTGAATTCGAAGGCCTTCATACCAAGGGGATGACCATTTCGGTCCGCCATGATAGGAGACCGCGCAAACCAGACGAAAATGGCCGGCCGCCGGCGTTTCCCAGGAAAGAACCATGTCGCACACTGCCGCCCCGAAGCAGGCCACCGCCCGCAAATCATCTGGCCTTTCAGGCGCGGCACGGGTGCCGGGCGACAAGTCGATCTCGCACCGCTCGTTCATGTTCGGTGGCCTGGCCTCCGGCGAAACCCGCATCACCGGGCTGCTGGAAGGCGAGGACGTAATGCGTACGGGCGCTGCCATGAAGGCCATGGGCGCTCATATCGAGAAGCATGGCGCTGAGTGGGTGATCCGCGGTACCGGCAACGGCGCGCTGCTGCAGCCGGAAGGCCCGCTCGATTTCGGCAATGCCGGCACGGGCTCACGCCTCACCATGGGCCTGGTCGGCACCTATGACATGGAAACCACCTTCATCGGCGACGCCTCACTGTCGGGCCGGCCGATGGGCCGCGTGCTCGAACCGCTCCGCCAGATGGGCGTGCAGTTGCTGAAGGCGACGCCTGGCGACCGCATGCCGATCACGCTGCACGGGCCCAAGCACGCCGCGCCGATCACCTACCGCGTGCCGATGGCCTCGGCACAAGTCAAGTCGGCGGTGCTGCTGGCCGGGTTGAACACGCCGGGTATTACGACCGTCATCGAGCCGGTGATGACGCGCGACCACACCGAAAAGATGCTCAAGGGGTTCGGCGCCAATCTGTCGGTCGAGACCGACGAGCGCGGCGTGCGCCACATTTTCATCGAAGGCCAGGGCAAGCTCATGGGGCAGACGATCGCGGTGCCTGGCGACCCCTCCTCGGCCGGCTTTCCGCTGGTGGCGGCGCTGATCGTGCCGGGCTCGGACATCACCATCGAAAACGTGCTGATGAACCCGACCCGCACAGGTCTTCTGCTGACGCTGCAGGAAATGGGCGCCCGGATCGACATTCTCGACCGCCGCAATGAAGGCGGCGAAGACGTCGCCGACCTGCGCGTGCGTTACTCCGAGCTGAAAGGCGTCACCGTACCGCCCGAACGGGCGCCGACCATGATCGACGAATATCCGGTGCTTGCCGTGGCGGCCAGCTTCGCCGAGGGCGCAACGCTGATGCTTGGCCTGGAAGAGCTGCGCGTGAAGGAATCCGACCGGCTGTCGGCAGTGGCCGAAGGGCTGAAGCTCAACGGCGTGGACTGCAGCGAAGGCGAGGCCTCGCTTGTCGTGCGCGGAAAACCCGGCGGCAAGGGCCTCGGCCAGCATCCCAACGGACAGGGCACCATCGTCCAGACCCATCTCGACCACCGCATCGCCATGAGCTTTCTGGTGATGGGGCTGGCGACGGAAAAGCCGGTGACCATCGACGACCAGGCGATGATCGCAACGAGCTTTCCGGAATTCATGGGGCTGATGAAGGGGCTCGGTGCGGAGATCGAGTAGCTTGATGGCAATCACTAGCCTTGGGGGTTGGGGCCAAACTGGAACGTCGGCGGGACAGCGCCCTCCTCTGTCCTGCCGGACATCTCCCCCACAAGGAGGCAGATTGGCAGCTTCGGCGCTCCGCTCAATCCTGCGACGTAGACAATTGGCGAAAGCCGCGATGGCCGCCGATCTCCCCCCAAGTGGGGGAGATGTCCGGCAGGACAGAGGGGGGCGCGAAGGATCGCTACGCCAATCTGGATCATTGCGCTTTTCGATTCCGGTGGGCGGCCAATGACCTCAACCTTCACCATTGCCATCGACGGTCCCGCCGGCGCCGGCAAGGGCACTCTTGCCCGGCGGCTGGCCGATCACTACCGGCTGAACCTGCTCGACACCGGCCTTACTTATCGCGCGGTGGCGCATTCGCTGCTCCGGCTCGGCCTGCCGCTCGACAATGTCTCTGCCGCTGAAACCGCGGCTCGTCAGGTCGATCTGGCAAAGCTCGACCGCGCCGTGCTTTCGGCACACGCGATCGGCGAGGCGGCTTCGAAAGTGGCTGTCATCCCGTCGGTCCGGCGCATATTGGTCGACAAGCAGCGTGCCTTCGCAAAAACCCCGCCGGGTGCGGTGCTCGACGGCCGCGACATCGGCACTGTCGTCTGTCCCGATGCCGACGTAAAACTCTATGTCACGGCCAGCGCCGAGGTGCGGGCAAAGCGGCGGCTGGACGAAATCGAGAGCATCGGCGGCACTGCCAATTTCGATGAAATCCTTGCCGATATCGTGCGCCGCGACGAGCGCGACATGGGCCGCATGGACTCGCCCTTGAAGCCGGCCGCCGATGCGCACTTGCTCGACACGTCGGAAATGGCTATAGAGGCCGCGTTTCTGGCAGCTCAGGCGATCATCGACGACGTCCTGGCTAAGAGAAACGAAGCCTGAGCCGGGTTTTCCTGCCGCCGCCGATTGCCGGCGACAAAAGAATTCCCATATTGGGCGTGAACCAGCCTGCCAGCATTCTTCATGCGCCGGAATTGCCGCTCAAGGGCGGCCAGGGGCTTTTTGCCCCGGAACGCCGGCAGGCCAACGCAACGCTAACCCACGGCGCCGCCCCGCGACAGATTGCGGGGCATTCCAGGAGAAACTATGTCAGTTGCAAATCCCACTCGCGACGATTTCGCGAGCCTGCTCGAAGAATCATTTTCCGCCGGCCATTCCGGCGAAGGCCAGGTCGTCAAGGGCATCATCACTGCCATTGAGAAGGACATGGCCATCATCGACGTCGGCCTCAAGGTCGAAGGCCGCGTGCCGCTGAAGGAATTCGGCGTCAAGGGCAAGGACACGACGCTCAAGGTCGGCGACACGGTCGAGGTCTATGTCGAGCGTATCGAGAACGCGCTTGGCGAAGCCATGCTGTCGCGCGAAAAGGCTCGCCGCGAAGAGAGCTGGGTCCGTCTCGAAGAGAAGTTCACCAAGGGCGAACGCGTCGAAGGCGTCATCTTCAACCAGGTCAAGGGCGGCTTCACCGTCGACCTCGACGGTGCGGTGGCTTTCCTGCCGCGCAGCCAGGTCGATATCCGCCCGATCCGCGACGTCTCGCCGCTGATGCACAACCCGCAGCCCTTCGAGATCCTCAAGATGGATCGCCGCCGCGGCAACATCGTGGTGTCGCGCCGCACCGTGCTTGAGGAAAGCCGCGCCGAACAGCGTTCGGAAATCGTGCAGAACCTCGAAGAAGGCCAGGTGGTCGAAGGCGTCGTCAAGAACATCACCGACTATGGTGCGTTCGTCGACCTCGGCGGCATCGACGGCCTGCTGCACGTCACCGACATGGCATGGCGCCGCGTCAACCATCCGACCGAAATCCTCAATATCGGCCAGACGGTCAAGGTGCAGATCATCCGCATCAACCAGGAAACCCACCGCATCTCGCTCGGCATGAAGCAGCTCGAGAGCGATCCGTGGTCCGAGATCGGCACCAAGTTCCCGATCGGCAAGAAGATCAAGGGTACCGTTACCAACATCACCGACTACGGCGCGTTCGTCGAGCTGGAGCCGGGTATCGAAGGCCTCATCCACGTTTCGGAAATGTCGTGGACCAAGAAGAACGTGCATCCTGGCAAGATCCTGTCGACAACGCAGGAAGTCGACGTGGTGGTGCTCGAAGTCGATCCGGCCAAGCGCCGTATCTCGCTCGGCCTCAAGCAGACGCTGGAGAACCCGTGGGAGGCCTTCGCGCGCAGCCATCCGGTCGGCAGCCAGGTCGAGGGCGAGGTCAAGAACAAGACCGAGTTCGGCCTGTTCATCGGCCTCGAAGGCGACGTCGACGGCATGGTCCACCTTTCCGACCTCGACTGGACCCGTCCGGGCGAGCAGGTGATCGAGGAGTACAATCGCGGCGACATGGTCAAGGCGCAGGTGCTCGACGTCGACATCGACAAGGAGCGCATCTCGCTCGGCATCAAGCAGCTGGCCAAGGACACGGTCGGCGAAGCCGCGACGTCAGGCGAACTGCGCAAGAACGCGGTCGTGACCTGCGAGGTTATCGGCGTGAAGGATGGCGGTCTGGAAGTGCGGCTGGTCGACAGCGGCATCGAGACCTTCATCAAGCGCTCCGACCTCAGCCGTGACCGCGACGAGCAGCGCCCCGAGCGCTTCACCGTCGGCCAGAAGGTCGACGCCCGCGTCATCGCCTTCGACAAGAAGACCCGCAAGCTGCAGGTCTCGATCAAGGCGCTGGAAATCGCCGAAGAGAAGGAAGCGGTCGCCCAATACGGTTCGACCGACTCCGGCGCTTCGCTGGGCGACATCCTGGGTGCCGCGCTGAAGAAGCAGGGCAGCTAAGCCAACACCGCGCCTCGCGCGGGTTATAAACGAAATAAAAAGCCCCGCCGGAACGATCCGGCGGGGCTTTTGCTTGTGACCTTTTGCTTGTGACGAGCCGCAGGCTTAGGCCCTGCCGTAAAGTGGCACCAGCGTGCCGCTGATGGCCATGTTGGCCGGCGAGGCAAGATAGGCAATGGCTTCGGCCGCCGCTTCAAGGCTGACCCATCTGCTGAAATCTGCGTTCGGCATGTCAGCCCGGTTGGCCGGTGTGTCGAGCGTCGAGGGCGCCACGGCATTGACCAGGATGCCGTTGCCCTTCAGCTCTTCGGCCATCGCCACGGTCATCGCGGCGACCGCCGCCTTGGCGGCAGCGTAGGCCACCTTGCCGGAGCCGCGCCGCGGATCGAGCCCGGCTCGCGCGGTGACATTGACGATGCGGCCCGACACGGAAGATTCCAGCATCGAGCGTATCGCCGCGCGGCAGCACAGGAAGGTGGTGCGGGCGTTGGTGTCCATCATCTCGGCAAAGGAGGCGGGCTCGATCTTCTCGACCGGCGCGGCGGTGAAGCCGCCGGCAAGATGCACCGATGCCCATAAATCTGGAACGCTGGCATAGAAGGCGTCGACCTTGGCAGGGTCGGCAAGGTCGACATTGTGCGCCAGCCTGACGCGGTCATGCGCCGGAAAGGGAAAATGCGCAGGCGCGGCAGCATGGGCATTGGGCACATGGCAGATCGCGCCCTGCTCCAGCAGTTTCCCTACGACCGCGCCGCCAAGCGCACCGGTGCCGCCGGTCACCACGATATGTCTGCCGTCCAGTGTTTCCGTCATATTCGACCGCTCCGTCATTGCGCGCCGCCGATGCGGAAGGTCGCGCCTTTCGCGCGATCACTCAACCGAAATCTCGATGACGTAAGGTCGTCCAGTCGCCCGCGCGCGCCCAAGCGCGTCCGCCAAGCCGCCAGCGCCGGAAATCCGCTCGGCGGCAATGCCATAGGCTTCGGCCAATTTGCAGAAATCCGGCGGTGCCGGGGAGACGCCGACCGGTTCGACGCCGACGTCGAGCATCGAGGTTTCGATCTCGCGGTAGCCACGATTGTTCCAGACGGTGAAGATCACCGGCGCCGCCGCGTCGAGCGCGGCGCCCAGTTCCGGCAGGGTGAACTGGAAGCCGCCATCGCCGGTGAGGCAAACGACCGGCGCCTCAGGCCTGGCAAGGACGGCACCGATCGCCGCCGGCGGGCCATAGCCGAGCGCGCCGAAGCCGGTGGCGGCGTTGAACCAGCCGCCCGGCCGGTCGTGATCGTAGTAGAGGTTGGCGGCGTAGACCGGCTGGGTCGAATCGCCGACGATGATCGCGCCAGGCAGTGCATCACGGATCGTCTCGACGGCGCGCAATTGCGCCTGCATAGCCGGGCCAATCTCGGCAAAGGCCGCTTGCCGCGTCGCGGCGGCGCGAGCGGCGCCGTCGCCCGATTGCGCCTCGCCCGTGCCGAGTTCGGCATGCAGCGCGTCGAGCGCCGCTCCGCAATCGGCCTGGATCGAAATCCGCGCAGGCCGGCGGGCAAGCTGGTCGGCGCCGATGTCGATGCGGATCAGATTGGCGGGCAGGACAAAACCGCCGTCGCCATAGCCATCATAGTCGGTCGGACCGAATTCGGTGCCGGCGGCAATGACCAGGTCGGCATCGGCCATTAGCGCACGCACCGCCTTCAGGCTGGGGCTGGCCGGCACGCCAAGCGGATGGCGATAGAGCAGGCCGCGCGCATTGGCGGTCTGGACGACCGGCGCTCCCAACCTCTCGGCCAGGCGCTGCAACGGCGCTTCGGCAGCTTTGGCGCCGCCGCCGGCCAGGATAAGCGGCCGGCGGGCAGACGCGCATAGCCTTGCCGCCTCTGCAATCGCCGCCACATCCGGCTCGGGCGGCGCTGAATTCCGCAGCAGCGGCACGATGCCGTTGGCAGGCAGGCTCATGACATCGGTCGGGATCTCGATGTGCACCGGACCCGGACGCGAGGATGAAAACAGCGCAAAGGCACGGGCGAGCACGCCGGGCAGTTCGCCGGCCTCGGTGACACGGTGCGAAAACAGCGCCACCTTCTCCATCATGCCGCGCTGGTCCGGCAGTTCATGCAGATGGCCAAGGCCTTTGCCCAGCGTCGGTGTGGCGTTGACGCCCGAGATTACCAGAATCGGCACCGAATCGGCGCGCGCCTGGCCCATGGCGGTGATGGTGTTAGTCAGCCCCGGCCCGGTGATGACGAAGGCGATGCCCGGCTTGCCGCTGGCGCGCGCATAGCCGTCGGCCATGAAGCCGGCGCCCTGCTCGTGGCGCGGCGTGACGTGACGGATCTTCGACCGCGCCAGCCCGCGGTAGAGCTCGACCGTGTGCACGCCGGGAATGCCGAAGACGGTGTCGACGCCGTGCGCTTCGAGCAAGGTGATGAGCGCTTCGCCGATCGTCGTCATTGTCTTAACACCGGGCGTGTGAGGCAGGTCGGGCCGCCCTCGCAGGCAACGCACAGCGCATCGGCCTCGAATGTCGAGACCGTACAGCCAGCGGCCTGCATGGCAGCCGCCGTCTTCGGAAAACCGGCAACGGCGATAACCTGGCGCGGCGCGGTCGGCAGGACGTTCAGGCTGAGCCCATTCGAGGCGAAGAATTCGTCGGCGTCGCCCTCGACCAGCCGAATGCCACGTTCGCGCAGCATCTGATGGAAGGCGACCGGCAGGAGCGGCGCATAGACCAGCGCCAGATCGTCGGCGAGCGGGCTGATCACCGACATCAGGTGCAGGCAGGCCTCCTCGCCCTGCCAGAGCGGCAGGTCGAAGCCGTAGACCTGGATGCCCTTGGGTGAAAGCAGGTTGGAGAGCTGCTGGATGCCGTGCTGATTGGTGCGCACGCCGCGGCCAACGGCCAGCGTGTTTGCATCCACCCACACGCAGTCGCCGCCCTCGACCTGGCCGGGAGCCTCGATACGGCCGAGGACGGGGATGCCCATGCGCCCGTAGGCTGCCTCGTGCAGGCCGGGCTCGGGCCGGCGCAGCGCCTTGCCCATGGCAAGGATGACCGCGCCATGATCGGTCATCAGCGAGGGATCGTGGGTAAAGACAGAATCGGCAAGCCCGTCATCGGCGTCGCTCAGCCATTCGATCTCGGCGCCTGAGGCCGAAATCAGCCTGGCCAACGCTTCGTGCTGGGCCGCCGCCTTTTGCGGATCGAAGCCCGGGCCATAGTGCCAATCCAGTGCTTTGGCTCGATGCATGGCGCTGGCGGCGGAGCGCATCAGCACACGCTGCAGCGGCCCGGCCATCGACTGAGACCCGTATGCTTTGCCCACTAAATTCTCCTGAAACGCGCCCGCCCTGCCAATAGCCACTCGGCTGGCCGTGATCAATGGTCCAAAAACTGCGGTTGACGGAGGCAAGCGGAACGGTCCATCTTGAGAATCGGAACGCTGTCCAGTGACGGGTAATGGGTAAAAAATTCCAGCAAGGACTGCCTCGGCTGCTCCGCGGGGCACCGCGACGATGACAGCGCCGGCCACCGCCCTGAAGCATACGGCGCAGAACGGCGCTGCCGAAGCCATCCACGTCGAGAACCTGCACAAGAATTTCGGCAAACTGCATGTATTGAAGGGCGTTTCGCTGTCGGCGCGCGATGGCGAGGTGATCGCCATCATCGGCGGCAGCGGCTCGGGCAAGTCGACGCTGCTGCGCTGCATCAACTGCCTGGAGAACCCGACCAGCGGCATCATCCGGGTCAATGGCGAAGAGATAAAGCTGAAGGCCGACAGCTACGGCCACACCGTGCCCGCCGACCGCAAGCAGATCGAACGCATCCGCTCCAAACTCGGCATGGTCTTCCAGAACTTCAATCTGTGGAGTCACATGACGTTGATCGAGAACGTCATCGAGGTTCCCGTGCATGTGCTCGGCGTCAAGCGCGATGTGGCGATCGGCGAGGCGGAGAAATTGCTCGCCCGCGTCGGCCTGGCCGAAAAACGCGACGTCTATCCCGCCTATCTGTCGGGCGGCCAACAGCAGCGCGCCGCGATCGCCAGGGCGCTGGCCATCAATCCGCGCGTCATGCTGTTCGATGAGCCGACCTCGGCGCTCGACCCGGAGCTGGTCGGCGAGGTGCTGAAGGTGATCGGCGACCTGGCGCGCGAAGGCCGCACCATGGTGCTGGTCACCCATGAGATGAAGTTTGCCCGCGAGGTCGCGACGCATGTCGTCTACCTCCATAACGGGCTGGTCGAGGAAGAAGGGCCGCCGGAACAGATCTTCGGCGCACCCAAATCCGAAAGGCTGAAGCAGTTTCTGCGCAATGTTGGATGACTTGCGAGAAAAGCAGACGGGAACGTCAAAACCAAAAAACGGGAGAACTGAAAAAATGAAACCTTTTCTCAAAACGGCGCTCGCGGCCACGCTGATCGCATTGTCGAGCGCATTTTCGGCAAGCGCCGAACAGATCAAGGTGGGTTTTTCGCCTGAAGCCTATCCGCCGTTTTACTCGCAGGATGCTTCCGGCAAGTGGGGTGGCTGGGAAGTCGACATCGTCAATGCCATCTGCGGCGAAGCCAAGCTGGATTGCGTATTGACGCCAGTCCCATGGGACGGCCTCATCCCGGCACTTAAGACCAAGAAGATCGATGCGATCATGAATTCGATGTCCATTACCGACGAACGCAAGAAGGAAATCGACTTCTCCGACAAATATTACAACACGCCGACAGCGGTGATCGGCGCCAAGGATCAGAAATTCGATGCGACACCTGAGGGGCTGAAAGCCAAGATAGTCGGCGTTCAGGCATCCACGGTGCACGCCGCCTACGCCAAGAAGCACTTCACCGACGCCGCCGAAATCAAGGAATACCAGACGCAGGACGAGGCAAATCAGGATCTCGGCGCCGGCCGAATCGATGCCACGCAGGCCGATTCGATCGCGCTCGACGCGTTTTTGAAATCGGACCAAGGCAAAGCGTGCTGCGACCTCAAGGGTTATGTCGCGCCCGACCTTGAAGTGCTCGGGCCTGGCGTGGGCGCCGGCATGCGCCAAGGCGACACGGAACTAAAGGACAAGATCAATGCCGCCATCAAGGCCATTCGGGCCAATGGCAAATATGCCGAAATCACCAAGAAGTACTTCGACTTCGACATCTACGGCGGCGAGTCACAGTCCAACTGACGGCAACGGCATCAAGCCGGCATGCCTAGCCGCCGTCGTCGCGGTGGGCATGTCCGGCGTGACGCATCATTGGCGCCTCAACCCGCAAGTCCAGGGGACATAAGCTGAGCGACGTTCTCGCCACCATGTTCGGAGCCAGTTCGCTGGAATTGCTGTCCTTCGAACCGCCGAACGGCAGGGGTCTCAGCCTTCTGCATGGGCTGGCAAACTCCGTCGGAATTGCTTTCGGTTCCTTTGGGGTTGGTCTTTTGATCGGCGTAGGCGGCGCCTATGGCAAGCTCTATGGCGGGCCGGTGGTCCGTGACCTGCTGGAAGTTTACACCACAGTGGTCCGCGCAGTGCCCGAGCTGGTGCTGATCCTGCTGCTTTATTTCGCTGGTACCGACCTCATCAACCAGTTGCTTACCGCGCTCGGCTATGCCGCGATCGACATCAACGGGGTTGTCGCCGGCATAGGCGTGCTCGGGGTCGTGCAGGGCGCCTACTCCACCGAAGTCTTGCGCGGCGCGATCCGCGCCATTCCGCAGGGCCAGATCGAAGCCGCGCGGGCGTATGGAATGCCTCCCGGCCTGCTTCTCAGGCGCATAACGCTGCCGGCGATGCTGCCCTTCGCCATTCCGGGGCTGGCAAATCTGTGGCTGATCGCCACCAAGGACACCGCGCTTCTCGCGATCGTCGGCGTTAATGAACTGACCCAAACCACACGGACGGCCGCCGGCGCGACGAAGGCTTATTTCACCTTCTTCATGGCGGCGGGCGCGCTCTATCTCGCTCTGACCCTCGTCTCCAACGTCGTTATCGGGCGCGTTGAGCGCTGGGCGCGACGCGGCATGCCGTCGATAGCTGGATCGCACTGATGGCGGCCGAAACTCCAGTCATTGACGCCGCCGCACGGGCCTCGCTCTGGATGCGGCCGCACCGCATAGCGCTGATCTTGATCGCGCTGGTTGTCGTACTGGCATCGATTTTTCTCATGCGCTGGGATTGGCTACCCACCTATCTGCCGCTGGCTTTGCAAGGCATATGGCGAACCATCTGGCTGCTTGTGGTAACGTCGGCGCTGGGCATCGCGCTCGCCATTCCCCTCGGCCTTGCGCAGGTGATCGGCCCGCCGATTTTGAGCGTGCCGGCCAAGGTGTTCTGCACGATTATTCGCGGCACGCCGCTGCTGCTCCAGCTGTGGCTGCTCTACTACGGACTGGGCTCGCTGTTTCCGCAATTTCCCTGGATACGCGAGTCGTCCCTCTGGCCCATTCTAAGGCAGGCATGGCCCTACGCCGTTCTTTCTCTGACGATCTCGTATG
>NZ_JAMYLH010000036.1:0-54293 GCF_040317925.1 Mesorhizobium sp. M1348
GATCACTGACTGGTCGAACTGGCGGCCCTTGAACATCTAATCCTCCGAAAATGTCGAAGGGGTCTTGCCATAGCGCCGGTAATCAAAACGTTGCAACACATCCCAGTTCGAGTTCGCTCATTCCCTTTCATGCCCAGCAACAACCGATCGTTTGGATGGCGTGGTTCATAGATTCGATCCTCATCGACAATCACCGTGCCAACCAGTCCGCAAAATTCGATCAGCGTGGGCCAGTCGCGTCCATTGCGCGCCAGACGCGACACTTCGATCGCAAAGACGGCACCGACGCGGCCTTCGCAGATCGCCGCCAACAGCTTCTCGAAGCCCGGACGACTGACGCCCGACCCCGAGCGGCCAAGGTCGTCGTCGATGACTGTCACATCCGTCCAGCCAAGAGCATGGGCACGGTCGGCAAGTCCATATTGACGCCGCCGGCTCTCATGATTGTTGGCAAGCTGATCGACGGTGGATTGCCGAATGTAGATGAAGGCGCCGCGCGCCAGGTGGTCAGACGTGATCTTCATCGCCGGCCTCCGTCACTGCGGGGACGCTGAGTGTTTCCGACAGCAGCGCGCTCACCAGTGGCAATAGCTTCGTCCCCTCGGACGCTGCTACCGGCACCGGTGGGGTCTTGGGTACGAAGAGATCGAATTGGCGGTGACAGGGTTGCCGTTGCTTCATGCTTGTCTCCTCCTTCGTGACGGGAATCGTCACGCAGCAAGGTTAGACAGGCATCGAGCTCAAGACGAAGTTCGTGCAGATACGCCAGCGGCAGACGGGGACGCTCCGTCATCATCATCGCCTTCGCTTGATCTTCCGTCATCCAGATCGGCAGATGCGCCAGGGTGCCGTCAGGCTGGCGGATGGTCAGACTGACCTCGTCACCACGACGATTGCGCCCGGCAACAGTAACCGTTTCCCCGTAACGGGGATGGAAACGGTAACGGATAATCGTCTCGCCCGACTGATAGCGGGTATTATGAAGCTGTTGCCCCCACACCCGGCATTGTCATTAGCAGCTTGCAAACTTCGTCCCGCCGCGCCAGCGATATGATGCGGCGATCGAATACGGCTCGCTGGCGCAAGAGCTCAGCGCGATCAACCAGCAGCGGCTCGATTGTCAGCATGACCGTAGCATGGTCGCCAATCCGATCGCGCACCTCCTTGTCGAAATGTCGTCGCCCAAGTGGGAGCGATATGCCGTCGCCGCGTAGCAGTCCACGGATGACATTTTCGATTCGGATAAGCTGATCCTGGAGGGTATTCCGAGCCGTAAACAATGCGCCAAGGCGCTGCGCATATTCCGACTTCACCCAGACTGGTTGATATGCGTTCATGCGCATGAGGTGCGCGATGCCGCGCGCATCATTGCGATCTGATTTATTGCTCAGCCCTGCGTGGAGCATCGCCGCTGCGTGTCGTGCGTCGATGCAAATTGCCGGTAACTCGTGAGCCACGAGGCCCGCCTGCAGCCAGACTGCTGTCGACCCCGCCTCCAGTCCGATCTTCTCGCAAGCATAACCGGACTCCAGGATCGTTTGGGCGATCGTCTCCGGATCGGACGCGACTTTCTTCTCTTTGCAGATTTTGCCTTCGGCATCGACGATGCAGATCGCAGTTTCCCGCAACGAAACATCCAGGCCGCAGTAATACATGGTCAAATCCTCCTTGAAGCATGCGGCTTCAGCCACGCAGCCGAACTTGCACCCGTCAGCCGGGACACACCATCTTGTTGCAACGACTGAATCGGGACGTAGGGAGGATTGGTGCGCTCGCCTGTCCTTGTGCATCATGTGGACCATTTCGATGCCGGACAGAATGATGCCGGCGGTGAGGGACGACTTGAAGCCGAGCATCGGCCGGATGCGGCGTCGCTTGATCCGCCGATGGTCCTGTTCGATCCAGTTATTAGGCGCGACGCGTCAATCCGTATTTTCTTGCAGGGATGGATCGACTACCGTCCACCTACCGGGATTGGGGTGTCGGGAGCACGCGTGGCGGGCAGGCCGAAGTACCTGATGAACTGAGAGTTCGAGTTGTTATCTGGCCGCCCCCTTCGACTTGCGCGGTTGCGCTGCGAGCGCGGATTCGTAGTTGTCGTGTAGCCCGCCGGCCCCCATGGTTGCTGACCCTGGAAAGGAGCCGGGAATGAGAACCATTGCCCCTGATCGCCTGGCCCTCTCGTTACAGACACGATCAGTCGCCTCTCCACCAGTGCAAAAGAGAGTCGGTGAGGGCCGCCGCTGTGATTGACCGGCGCAAACGTATTGCTGTCGAGCAGGTCAAAAATGGCGACATTTTGCTCGCGCTTGCATTTCGAATCCATCGGACTGCCGAAAGACTTATCCAGCCAAACCGCGTCGGGCGAAAGTCGCTTGAGGTCGCGGTTGCGGGATCATCGTGCACACCTTCCTAGCGCGTTGGTCAACACCGACTTCCTTGTCCTACACCAAGATGTGGCTGCCGCCGACACGGGTCTGGCGACAGCCACGCGCCTTGGGAGGCAAAGGCAGGGGGCAAACTTGTTAGAGACCGTCTCGATGTGCCGCATCGCCACTGTGGCATCGTCATCTTCTGACTCCGATCAACCGCGGCAGGCTTTAGGTGATAGCGACCAATCGTAGGTCCCGATCTCGCAGAAACCGCTCAGGACCATTTCCGCTGGACGCTTTCCGTCCAGCTTTTTTGAAAATGTGCATGCCCATTGATCTGGATGCCGATCTGCACGGCGTGCGTGTAGCTCGCCGAGTCGCTCGTCGTCTGACAAGCGGCCTCGATGCGAATATCGAGCGTCGGATGCGGCGCGCGATACGAAAAGCTCGCATCGATGGTGGTTTGCGCCGGATTCCGATTCGAGACGGTATAGCGGGAGCGACTACGACTGCCTGCATCGTCGTTGGTCAACTCGCAGGTCACCTGATCGGCGACCAGATCGTGATGCAAGGTGTAGGTCGGCTGGGGCATCATTTCCGGAGACGCCTGCGAGACGACAGAGTCCACGAAATCCGGCGGCGGCAGGTGCTTCTGCCCCGGCATCGCGATCGGCAGCACAACGCGGGACGGATGCTTGTTACCTCGATGGATGGTGTTGCGCGCCGACTGTGCGGTGGGCCAGGCATTTTGAAACAAGGCGCTGGAGACTGCGACGCGGAGGCGATGTCCAGAAGGGATCGCATAGGCACAGTGCTTGAGGGGGAAGCGAATTTCTGTCACCTCGTTCGGGACGAGCGGCTCGTCACTGTCCGCCCCGTTCCGACGGCTTGCAAGCAGACCTCCATCTGTGATGAGACGAGACTGGCCGTCGGGTGCCAGATCGCACAGGCGGACAGCGAAATAGGCGCTTTGCGCAGTGGAAGATACGTGGAGGATGGCTTCGGGCTCGCCGAGCAGTTCGGTCTCTGTCGTGAAGCTCTCCGATTCGTAGAGCACGGAATAGGCGTCGTCGAGCCGCTGATCCACCGGCATGCCCCATGGAGTGGTGGAACCGAGTCCGAGCCGCCCCGTCGTCAGCCCGACGGACGGGCGGTACTCGTAGCTTTCCGATCCATCTTGCGCTGCATCAGCTAGCTTTCCCGCGTTGCCGAAAAAGACTTGCGTGTTGCGTACCCGTTCAGGTGGCCACTCCGCCTCATTGCGCCATATTCCCGCATCCTGTGGGCAAACTAGCGCCGGCGTTTGCCACCCGCGCACAAAAACGGTTACCGGCGGCTCGTCGGTAACGCCGTTTTCCATGCCCTTCAGGAAGTGATCAAACCACTTCAGGTATTCACGACGTGCGTCGATGCGCGGGCCAGGAAACGCCTCCTTCTCCTCAGCGTAATAATGCCCCCATGGACCGATCAGCACCTTGCGAGGTGAGCGCAGCCGTTGGTAGGCGCGCAACTCGGCGCTTGCATACCAATCGGCCCAACCCTCGATGAGCAGCACCGCACATTGAATGCGGTCGTAATCCGGTGCCACGCTGCGGCTGCGCCAATACTGCCCCTGTTGCAGATTCCGGATGAAACCCAGCCCCCAAGGCGCGCTGTTTTCGAGGCGTTCCTGCCAGATCGCAGCCCAGCGATCGCCGGTCAGCAATGCGTCGGGAGGCGAGAAGTTGAAGGCGCTCATCGAGGGCGCAAAAAATTCGAACATCCAGGGCCGGATGCATCCGCCGGGATTGCTGAATTCGGGCGCCAGATCCACTCCGCCCGAGCGGACGACAATTGCCTTGAGATGGGGCGGGTTCTGCACGGCGACCTGCCACTGCACGACGGCACCGTAAGACTTGCCAACCATGCCGACGGCCCCCGTGCACCAGTCCTGAACGGCGCACCATTCAACCATATCGTAGCCGTCGCGACGTTCGTCATCCGAGTACATGTCCGTGCTGAAGCCCGATGAACTGCCGGTACCGCGCACGTCGTACTGGACGACGACATATCCCCTCTCCGCCAAGTATGGAACGACGGGCGGATACTCGTCACGATAATCCGGCATGGCCCCCGCGAGCCGGCGATAGGGGTTGTATTCAAGCACTGCCGGGAAGCGTCCCGGCGCATCCGGCCGCGTAATGCGCACGTTAAGCTCAACACCATCACGCATGGCGATACGAACGCCCGTGATCACCCGAACGCCGAATTGAGCTGCAAAGTCCGTTGTTGAGGTCATGAAGACTCTCCCGCGTTGGCGCGACCATCTCAGTCGGCTCTTGTCGATTGATAGAAGCGAGCGACGAAGCTTGGGGCGAACTTACCCGAATCGATATCGTCGCGGATGCATAGTTCGTCGCGATCAGTCGCCGGACCGTAGCCCCCTGCTCCGGGAGTCTCGACCGCTACGGCATCGGTCGGTCGAAGTGTGAGACCGGTGAGCTTGCCGGGCAATTTCCCGACGGTTCCATTTGCCGTGTGCAGTTCGAAGACGCCCGGCCGCCCAGGCTCGCCGCCGAAGATGCCGGGAGGCGCGTAGCGGAACCGCTCGCCGACACCCGAGAATTCGCAATTGTGCCCGACCGGCCGGACGACGCGTCGCAATCCGAGGCCGCCCCTCCAGCGGCCAGCGCCACCGGAGTTCTCGACCAGCGAATATTCCTCGACCCGCAGAGGATATTCCATCTCGATGGCCTCGACGGGCAGGTTCGACGTATTGGTTATATGAACCTGAACGCCATCTTTACCGTCTCGGTCGCTGCGCGCGCCCATGCCGCCGCCCAGCGTCTCGAGATAGACGTAGGGCTTGCCGGTTTCGGGGTCCTCGCCGGCGAAAACCATGCTGGTATTGGCGCCATTGGCCGCGCCGACGGCCTGTTCGGGAAGCAAGGGACCGATCGCCCCAAGGACGACGTCGATCACGCGCTGGCATGTATTGGCGCGCAGGGCCACGGCGGCTGGTGCACGACAATTGACGACGCTCCCTTCGGGAGCCACGATCTCGAACGCCTGCACTACGCCTTCATTGTTCGGCATTCCCGGATCGAGAAGGGCCTTGAGAGCGTAACAGACTGAAGACCGGACGGCATTTAACGTCAGGTTGATGTTGCCAGCAACCTGAGGGGAGGATCCCGTGAAGTCGAACAAGGCCTTTTTTCCATCCTTCACGAGCCTGAGCGCAATCACGACCTCGTCGCCACTCACCCCGTCGTCATCCATTCGGTCGCTATAGGTCCACTCGCCGTCGGGAAGCACCGCAATCGCCGTCAGCATCCGGCTGCGGCTGCGATCGATGATTTCGTCATATGACGCAAGCACCCGCGCCATGCCGAAGCGGTCGCCGAGATGACCGATGCGCTCGACACCCAAGCGGCAAGAGGCGATCTGAGCGTTGAGATCGCCTCTGCGCTCTGCGGGAAGACGCATGTTGAGCAGAAGCAGGTCCAGTATATCGCGGACTAGCTCGCCCTTTCTGTAAAGGCGGATAACCGGGATGCGGAGCCCTTCCTGATAGATTTCCGTCAGTCCCGGCGACATGGAGCCGCGTGCAGCGCCTCCCACGTCGGCATGATGAGCGATGTTGCAAATAAAGGCGATCAGTCGGTCGCCGTCGAAAACGGGGGCGGCAAGGTTGATGTCCGGAAGATGGGTACCACCCGCCACATGCGGGTCGTTTCCGACGAAGATATCGCCGGGCGCGATGTCGCCCGCATAGCGCGCAAGAAGAATTTCGACGAGGCCGCTCATCGAGGCCAGATGAATTGGCAGCGCGTTCTCAGCTTGCACGATCAAGCGTCCTCGCGCATCTAAGATGGCGACGGAATGATCGTGCCGTTCCTTAATGTTGGTCGAGAAGGCGCTGCGCTGCAAAGTGAGGAAGCATTCGTCCGAGATCGAGCGCAGTCCGTTCCAGAGGATTTCAAGGGTGATGGGATCGAGCATGAAAACGCTCATTGCGGTACCTCGATGATGATGTTTCGCGCGTCGTCGACGCTGGCGTGGCATTCCGGAGGGACGACCGTTGTGGAATCGAACTGGGTGATGATGACCGGCCCATTAATGACCGCGCCGGCTTCGAGTGAATTGCGGTCGACGATCGACGTCTTTTGAGGGGCTGAGGAATCGAACCACACGTCCGCAATGATCATTTTGTTCGTCGCCCGGTCGACGCGCAGGATGGGTTCAACCGTGACTTTCGGGAGATTTCTGGCGCGAAGCCGTACGTTCACCACCTCGATCGGAGCGGTCTCGTCGAAATGGCCGTATTTCGATTTATGCGCGACGAAGAACTGGTCCCGCAGGACTGGCAGGGGGGGTAGGATCTCCAGGGCTCCATCCAATGCGACCGACAGTTCATAGTTCTGGCCCACATACCGCATGTCGAGGAAGATCGCGATATCAAGATCGCCGTCCGCCTTGGCGGCTACGTGCCACCGGCGCGCGGCGGCCGCGAGTTCCCTGACGGCCGCCTCCACCGCGATCCCAGCCTTATCCAGCCCGACCCTGCATGTAGCGACGAAGCCTTCCTGCAGATTGGAGACCGCCGCGCCTTCGGCGCACAGAATGCCGGGAGACAGCGGTACAAGAATGGTGCGGATCGAAAGCTCGCGAGCGACATCGACGGCATGCAGGCCGCCGGCGCCACCGAACGGCATCAACGCGAAGTTGCGGGGATCATAGCCCCGCTCGATCGAGATCGCCCTGATAGCTCGGACCATGTTGGAAGTCGCGATCCGCAGGATACCGAGCGCCGTTTGGTGCAGGCTGAGGCTAAGGTGCTGCGCGATCGGCTGCATCGCACGTTCCGCCGCCGACTTATCCAGCGTCATCCCGCCACCGATGAGATCGCCGGGAAGCCGGCCGAGAATGGCGTTGGCGTCGGACACCGTAGGAAGCGTGCCGCCGCGCCCATAGCAGGCCGGCCCCGGAGAAGCGCCGGCACTGATGGGGCCGACTTTGAGGAGCCCGTCTGGGCCTATGTGAGCGATCGAGCCGCCGCCTGCGCCAACGGTGTTGATGTCGACGGTGGGAAGCCTGACGGGAAAGTCGGCGATGTTGCGCCCATAGGTCATAACCGGCGCGCCGTTCTCGATCAGGCAGACATCCGTGCTGGTTCCGCCGATGTCGAGTGTAATCAGGTTCAACACATTTGAGCGCGCCGCCACGGCGACGGCGCCGACGCAACCTGCGGCCGGACCCGACAGGGCGGTACGGATCGGAAAGTCCGAGGCGCGGCGAATATCCATCAGCCCGCCGGAAGATTGGCTGATGCCGATGGCCGCGTCATTGGCCGTGTCGGTGAGTGCCGCTTCCAGCCGCTCCATGTACCCGGTCACCCTCGGCTGCAGAAAAGCGTTGAGAATGGTCGTCGAAAATCGCTCGTACTCGCGGAATTCGGGTTGAACTTCGCTCGAGAGCGAAAGATGAAGGTTCGGAAGGCGCGCACGCAGTGCGGCAGCGATCCTTTGCTCGTGCTCCGGGTTGAGGAACGAGAAGAGCAGACAAATGGCGCAGCAATCCACGTCGGCCGCCGCGACCAGATCGACGACACGCTTGATTTCGACGTCGTCCAAGGTGGCGACGACCTCTCCTTTGGGGCCAATGCGCTCCCGAATTTCATATCGAACCTGCCGCTTCGCCAAAGGCGCCGGCGCATCCGCCTTGAGGTCGTAGATAAGGGGGCGTACCTGCCGGCCAATCTCGACGAGGTCGCGAAATCCGGCCGTCGTCACCATCGCGACGCGCCCGCCCTTACGTTCGATGAGGGCATTGGTTGCGACCGTCGTTCCGTGTGCGAACCGGGCGATCGCGGCGGGGTCGAGTCCGTGGCGTGAGCAAATTTCCCCCAGCCCGCCGACAATGGCCCTTGACGGGTCGTCCGGGGTGGAAGGGACCTTGAGGACGAGCACCTCCTTCGTCCCTTCGTTGAAGAGATAGAAATCAGTGAACGTGCCTCCCACGTCCACCCCGACAACCCAACTCATTCTCGTCTCCTTCGTTAATCCGTCACTACGGCCTGGGCATCAGAAATCGCTATTGGCTTTAAATCTCAGCCCACAGGGCACGCCGAAGCCGCCCTAGGGGACATTTTCCTGCATAAAGGCGATACGGCCGCCGATGACATTGTTTGTTGAGCTCCGCTCAGCGAACCCTTTGGGGACCGATTACATCGCACCCATCGGATCGAGAAAGTCTGGCCGAGTACCGTCACCATGATGGCGAGACGGGGAAATACGTTGATCCACCAAGCTGTTTGCAAGTAGCTGCGACCATCCTCGCCCCAACTCGGGATCTGCGGGTCGACACCAAGGGCCGACGTCCCCGACCCCGATTCTCCAACAATGGCTATCGTCTTGCCGCGATGCACTTCAAAGCTGAGGGATTGGACGGCCGGGAGGGGGCTGTTCTCGTTCTCGAATTCCACGGCCAGTGACCTAACCGACAGAAGCGGCTCGCCTGTAGTGTTCATGGCAATCTGGTTCCGTTGTTCACTTGGCGCACCTGTCTATGATCTCCGCGAGACGGCAGTGGAATCGATAACTGGTTCCGAGGAGGCGATCCTCTGTTGCCCCGATACAGGATTTAAAATACAGTGTGTATCATAATCATTCGTGTATCATAATGATTTTTATGTCAAGGGCATCATGAAGAGCATCCGATAGGGCATGTTCGTTGCGGATTGAGGTTTGTTCAAACTAAGAGGAGTGACGATGACTGGCAGTGAGGAAGGATCGAAGCCCGGCAAACGGGGAAAGCCGAAAGGGCAAGGCAGCCAGCTGATATTCGACGCGCTACGCGAGCAGATTCTCAGCGTGGAAATCGCACCTGGAGCCGATATCGATGAACTCGGCCTCGTCGCCCGCTACGGAGTGTCCCGGACGCCGGTTCGAGAGGCATTGATCAAACTCGCTTCGGAAGGGCTGGTTCTGATCGTCCCGAATCGGGGAGCACGCGTGGCACCGCTCGAAATCTCTAATGTGCCGGCGCTCCTCGAAGCGTTGGAGCTCTGCGAACGTGCCGTCAACCGATTTAGCGCTCTGCGCCACCGGCCGGAAGATCTGCTGTCGATCGAAAACCATTGCAAGCTGTTCGAGGATGCGTCGATCGGGATGAATTACAATCGCATGGCCGAAGAAAACCGGAACTTCCACGAAGTCATCGCCCGCTCCTGTGACAACTGCTTTATCGAGGAGCAGTACAAGAACTTGACGACCATGACCATGCGGCTGGCCCGCATGGCCTTCACGACTGCTGCGCGCGATCCCGGTAGCGACGGCTATTATGACACCGTCCGGCATCATCATAGAGGCATGGTCGAGGCGATCCGGCGTCGTGATGCCGACCATGCCGACGAACTCGCCAAGGAGCACGCGAAGCTCTTTCGGGGGCGCTTGCTGAAGTTCCTTGAGAGGAATGACGCCGATGCTCTCGACCTAGGCTCAGGATCTGTAATTTGCTGAGCCTGGCAGTGTTTCCCTTGAGGAACTTGTTCCCTCTAGGTGCGGAGTTCTCGTTTGGGCGAACTCGGATCAACCTGCGAGTCGCAGAAGTGTGATCTGAAGCCATACGCATGTTGCCGCTACATGCATGCCACGGTTGATCAATCATCTCCATGCACCGCCCTGGCGAGAATGTTATTAAGACGCTGCTAATAGACACGTTCAACGCGCTTGCTAAATGAACGCGCGCCGATAAATCTCGAAGCCCCTCAGTACAGCTTCCACTTCAAATCGAACTGGCGGTCCTCTACGGGGTGGAACGGCTCACTGATGATCGGATCTCGAACTTGCTGGCCGCGGTGACCAGTCCCGTCATTAGGCTTGCGGTCGGAACACCGGCTCGCGTCTTGCCCGACCAGGGAATCGGGCCTGAGGAAATGCTTGTCCTAGTTAGGCGGCCTGCGCTGCCAAAAACAACCCAACCACGGCCATAGGCTGGGTCGTTCTCATCATGCCCTTCCCACGAGAACTCCGCGCAGGCTGAGCCATCGCGGGTGCCATATCGGACATCGAGGAAGCCGTTGGGTGCGCCGAAGGCGATCTCGCCATCCGCCGAGCCTTTGAATGTCAGATGCGCTTCCTCGACGAGATCGAGGAAGTCATTATCCCAAACATCCATCTCGACGATGCGCCAGCGGCCGGCAAAGGCCTTGGCGAAGCCGGGAACCTTAGCCATCAGCCGGTCTCCGCAATGAGCTTGGGCAGTCGCACCAGATTGTAGGCGGCGGCTGCGAAGGTGAAGGCCCATCCGACACGGTCGCGGCCGCGGAACCTGGTCTTGTGCTGGCCGGCCACGACCTTGATCCAACCGAACGCCTCTTCGATGCGCTTCCTGATGCGCTGGCTGACGACATAGCCGCCATGCCGCGTCGTGCGCCCGTCGATCGCGGAACTGCGGCCGCTCAGATTCTGCGCCACGTGCGGCGCCACCCTCATCGAGCGCAGCTCATTGACGAAGTCTTCCGCGTCGTAGGCCTTGTCCGCGCCGAGCGTGATCGCCTGTGGCCGATCGGCGCGAGGTTCAATCATGTGCAGCGCTGCCACCCGTTCGGCATGCCCGTCAGCCTTCTCCATCAAGCCATGACCCATGAAGCACAACTTGGTCTTCTTGCCCTTGCGATAGAGCCGGGCATCCGGATCGGTAGTCGAGGCATGCGTGTCGTTCGAGCGCTTGTGGCCATGGAAGTCCGCTTCCGCCTTCGCCCGCCGCCTTCAGCCGGCGGCTCGCCCGAGCCGAAAGTTAGGCGCCCCTGCCGGCTGCGTATCGAAAGCGCTCTCGCCGATCTCCTCGACTTCTATTGAGACACGCGGAAGTTTTTCGCCAGCGAAACCCCGACGACCTTGATGGGGAGTCGCGCCAGCAGGGTGGGCGGCACGTCCAGTGCCACCGACCATGCGAGATGCCGATTGTTGGCGCGTCTCTCAGTGGCGCGGCCATATTCATTCTGGTGCCGATCTGTTGCCTTTTCTGCTTTTCCCATGCGTTTTAGATTAGGCCGAGCCATTTGTGAAGGGGGCCGTCAGATCGTCGAACGGTCGAAAAGTTCCAAGTATAGTGGATGGGAAGTCTTGAAACGAGCCGCCCCTGTCGAAGGGCGGCCGGTTTCGGCTAAGCAACGGTCCCGCTGCCGTGGTTATGGGCAGAACTGCTATCCGTCATCGTGATCTGGAGTTTTGCCGTACCTTGAGGAACGCCCGACCAGCCAGGGAGCCAAGCTGGATCGCCCCCGCTCGGGCTATGCAACCCGACCAGCTGACGCCCGATCGGGCGCTCAAGTCGGCGCCTGGAAGCGCATCCGTGTCGCATTTCTAACCTGCTGCGCTTGGAACGTCCAATGCGACGTTTCTATTTTGCAGAACCAGCGACATTTCTAAATCACCGCCACATCAGTTGTGGCGAAAAGTTAAGCTTTCCCACTTCTGCAAAATCGGAATTTCGTCCTCCTCGCTAATCCAACAAAAGGCATACTAAACTGGCAGGGAAGCCACTAGAGCTGACAATACTTGATTGGCAACTCACCTTTCTTACGACCGGCGCTAGTTCGCCTATCCTATTTCGCGTTGAGAGATGCCAATTCGTGCCCCACGCGATAATAGAGGCCGACACGCGCCCGCGCACCGGCGGATATGCCCTCGCTTAGGCGTCGACCTTCCGCGCTGGCAATAAATTCAATGCTAATCGACCGGGAAAGGGCGAATTTCACCCCCGACCTCATTGTTTCCCGGGAGTTTTTCGTACAAGCGGTTAACCGGAACACCCAACGATCTGCCGATTTCGTAGAGCATGCACGCACTCACTCGGTTCCTCGCGTTCCACGGTTGATCGGTATCCCCCAGCCCCCCTATCCAATCAGATCGTCGCGCCGCCCATCAGTCACACAGCCGCTCTCTGGGCGTTCTCGGAACCTGCCCAAGGTTAGTTGACCTTGGTTGCGTCGGGCACATCATATATGTTTTCGGAGAAGGCCGATGCAAGGCGATGGTCTAGCAGGGCCGTTATGATGTCGCGGCACGTTTCCGCAGTCGGGACGATCAGCCCACCAGTATCAAACTCAAGCGTTAGTCCATGCGCGGCGTGATGCTGCCGGAGTTTGGTCATGAACCCAGCATCCTTGTAATGTCCCTTCTGCCGTATAGAACACATGCGCCGAAGTTGAATTTTATTACTTCCGACAAATTCAGCGAGGGGTCCGAGCGCTGAGAATACCTGCTGGAAATCGCCTTCTCCCTGCAAAATCATGAACTCGTCGGCATGAGCCTGTCGATAGTGTAAGACTGATTCAAAGTTGGCCTTGTGAGGAATGACAATTTTGTCACCCACTATGAAGAAGTCGACGTTTTTGGTGAGCGAGAAGCTAGGTGTCTGATCAAGAGCAAGCGCGTTCTCTCGGTACACCATGTCGATCAGGGCCCTGCGCTTCTGTGTCCGCCAGGACGAATCCGTTCGCCGGACAGCATGCAGAACGTCGTCACCACTCGTCAGACGAACGACAAAAAAGCTGGTATTGGCGATTTGGCTTTCCGCTGAAATTTTTCTCTGCGGCAAGGCGTTAGCCGATTGATCAACAATCAGTCCAGCATGGGTCTCTACCGTGTCGATAAGAAGTGCGCTAGCTTCATTATTCTGGGCGAGCAGCCCGTATTCATGAACTTCCTGGATACGGGCACGCGCCTCCGAGGAGGGACGCCTTTAACGCCGCATTGAGATCATCGTCCGTGGTGATCCAGCGCCCCGTAAAGACCGGGGTGACCCCGCCCGCTCCCCCTGACTTCTTAAAGAGCCAGACGGTTAAACCAGCATTCTGGATATCAAAATCGCTCAGCGCCGCTGGGATTGTCATCGTATCTCCTTAGGTTTGACAATTTGAATGTCCTGGATCGGCCACTGCTTGAAGCGACCGGCCTCCAGATAGCCTTTGACGAGTGCACGACCTTTGTGCGTGTCCGTGCTACCCGCGAAACTGTAGGTTACATTGTAGAGACGCCAGCCGAGGGCGATTAAGATCGGGTTTAAGAATATCTGGCCAGACTTATGGGTAATCCAGAACATCCACGCTAAAAAGACACAGAACCCAACAAACTTGTTAGTCTCGTTATAGTTGATTCCCATGAACGAAACGACATATGGTAACGTATAGTTCATGAGATCGGTTGGGACATACTCAGGTTCCGAAATATTAACATCCTGTTTCGGGTTAACGAGCCGAAGAAATAAGATAGTGAGGCCAAAACAGGATAAAGTTACGAGCAAGAACGTGATTGAGTAGCCTGCCTCGTTAATAGGTAATTCGCATCGACCAGCCCTCAGAGGCCAGCAGAACCCGCGCCGAAATGATGAGTAATCGACATTCTGCGAAAACAGGATTGCCGCTAATGGCAGGTATGATCCTAGGAACACGATGATTGCCGTCAGGAGCCTGAACTGCATTTTTCCTCTCCAGAGGCGCTTTGGGGTTTGTTGTATAAATCTTGGTTTCGCTGTCGACCGGAGCCGGCGTGTTCTCTACGCTGGGTATTTACGCTGGCGAAAGAACTGCGCGAACAGCGATGGGGGCGAAGTTGGGCGGCCAAAGATCGGACGTGCTCGCGGCGACGTTTGATGTCGCCGACGATCTTCTTTGGCAGGCTGAGGCCGGCCGCTTGGCAAGTCGCGGCGCGATTAGCGTCGAGCGCTCGGGTCGGATCGGCCCCTTGGTAGAACTGGCACTCGCCGTACAGGCGACACCAACAGGTTACGCGTCCGTCACGGTTACGCCGCCTTTCTTCAAAGACGTTCTGCAAGGCCTGGCCGTTGGTCGCATCAGCGGCGGTGAGGTGCGCGACATAGCCGGCGTTTTTCCCCTCGGGCGGCTCGACCTGGCCGGAGACAACAGCCACTGGGAGCAATGGGCGAGTCACGCGGAGAACGCGGCGATAGCTTCGGGGCTGGCGCGAGGCCTTGTCAGCGGCCTGATGGGCGCGCTCGGCGAACTGCAGGAGAACATCTATCAGCACAGCGGCCGACCAGATTCCGGCCTTGTGGCCTACGCCACGGTGAAGGGAACGTTCGAATTCGTGGTCGCCGACGCCGGCATCGGTGTCTTGGCAAGCTTGCGACAAAACCCGGAGTTCGCGTCGCTCGATGACTCGGGCGAAGCGCTGCGAGTCGCCACCTCGGACGGCGCCTCGCGCCATGGTCGCGCGAGTGGGCGGGGCTACGGTATCGGACAGTTGTTCCGGGCGCTGGCGCATGAGTCGGCGGAGCTACGCTTTCGCAGCGGCGATCATGCGCTGCGACTCTGGGGCGACGCCCCCAGCCTTAGCGGGCACTACCAGGTCGCCCAGAAGGCTCGGCTGGATGGCCTCATCATTACGGTCCGGTACGCGCCTCGGCTTGACAACGAGGCGTAACCGGGGCGCAGGCTCAACGCCGAGCTCATGCGCCAAACGCACGATCTCAACGTTGTGAGCGAACAGGCCGTCGATCGGCGCGCCCTTCGGCGTCGGCGACGACGCCCACTTGATTCGGCCGGATTCCGTAAGCACCGCCCGCCTGCGACGGATCGCACGCGCGAAGGCCTCGGTATCGATCAGGGTGACGTAAGCGAAATGGCGCCGCAGCTGCGAGGTCTTCCGACCGCCGCCGCGGATCACGAGCGTAAGCGGACGACCGACGCGGTCGGCGAGTTTGCAGAGCTGGTCTACATGCCAATCAATGCGCTCGCCGCGGCCACCCCCGGTGGCGAACTCGAATGCCAGAGCCTCGATCTCGGGTCGTTTCGCGATGAGCTCGGCCCACCGACGATAATCATGGTCGGTGCGGGCGTTGACGTGAAGCGCGGCAGTGACGCCGGCGGCGGCCATCTCCGTCCATGCGAGCAAGATGCGCTTCATGGCGTGGAGGTTGTCCGTCCGTGGGACGTCCAGGAGCACGCTGTAGTTGGGCGCGGTGACCAGTGCGACCCCCAGGCGCGCGAGTCCTGCAAGGATCTCAGGACGGTTCGGCAGCTCCCACCAGCGTTCGATGAGGCCGTCCTTGTCGACGCCGCTCAGGACGATTGTGGCGTCGGCCGGGATCAGGAAGCGCGCCGCAAGCTCTTGCTGGGTTGCCACATGCAGCTGGCCGCTCGCCATATTGACGACCTCGTACAAGGAAAGGGCGACGACGGGCTCGTTCAATGTCGCAGCACGACCATAGCGATGGTCGACGAACGGAACGAGCCGGGGAAGCTCCGGGACGCCGCGCGAAGGCACGCGCGGCGCGTTGTCGAATAAGAGCCCGCCGACCTCCTGCATTCGAGCAAGAAACAGGCGCACATTGAAACGGCAGACCATGTCGCACCGACTCTTGTCGCGGCAAGAGCACAAGTCGCGGCAATCGAGCACGCCGGCGTCAGTGTGGACGCCTCCGCAGCGACTGAACTCTAAACACGTCGGGCAGCCAAGGGATGGGGCGTGGCGGGTGTTATCGTCCCAGAGCCGCTGCGGCTGCGGGAAGTGGCGAGACGGCTCGTTTGGCGCACGCTCGTTCATCGAATACTGACCTCCGCCGTATCTCCGAACAGGCCGATGCGCTGCGCCGTCCCTCTTGCGTATCCACCGCCCGTACCGATGGCGGAGGATCAGCGGAGGGATTGGAAACGCGGCCGATTGGGCGAAGACCGTCGCTCACGGTGACGCCCGTCGGGCCGCTTTCGACAATCAGCGTGTCGCCGGCCCGTAGAGACGCGCCGGGGTGAAGCACGACGGTCACGGTTCGAGCCGCCTCGGACATCGTGAGGTCGAGCAATGTAGGCAGCTTCAGGCGGTTGAGGCCGCCATTCCAGCGCTTTTTCCAAGGCTTGCCCGTCTGCGCGCGTATATAGTCGAGACCCATCAGGCAATCTCCAAAAGAGCGCTGAACGACTTGGTTTTGCCTGTCCGCCGCTCGACCAAGAGTCCCTTCGCGGCGAGTCCAGAAAGGCGATTGTTCCAGGCAGTCGGCCCGATGCTTTGATCAGGATATCGGGCCGCCAGCTCGGGTGCAGTGACGGTGCCGAGCTCGCGGACGGCGTCGAAGGTTGTGCGCTGCGCGGGATCGAGTTCCCCAAGCAGCTGGGTGTGGCTGACGTGCTCGTAAGCGTCGAGGTGGCAGACCCAGAAGACGTCGTTGCGAGACCGCAGGAAGAACTCGAGTTCCTCAAAAACGGCGGGCGCCAGGTTGGCAGCCACCGGATACACGTTGGCCAAGGACAGGCGCGCGTAGTCCCGAAAGCCGATTACCGCCTCCCGCAGAAAAGAACTCGTCGCCACTTCCACTCCCGCAAAGTCAAGGAAGGCGGCCGTTGGCAAGGCCGCTGGAGGCGTAGCGTCGACCAAGGAGGCTAGCAATTTCCGTCCGGACATTCCACCGGACAGCACTTTGCGCGCGCCCATCATGTTCAACAAATCGTACTTCATTCACTAACCTCACCTGCGTAACGTGAAGATAGTGAACCATCCCGTTTCGTCAAGAGCGCGCGTCATGGCTCTCCACAGAATCTTAGGTTCCATTTGCAAGCCAGGTGCAATGACAGGTGGCGGACTGATGTCCAGGCATTCGTGCGAACAAGCCCCAAGAGGAATGGCGAAGCTTGAGGGCCAATCGCGGGAGCACATAATATATCCAGCGGGCAGCCTGCGCTCGGCCGCCAACTACAGCCGACGTTGGGGATCTCGAACTGGTCGGTTCATCGCTGGAAGAGGTGTATTCCCGGCACCGGACGCGCGGTGTAGCCGAAGGGAGCTACGACGAAGCGACATCTGAAAACATTGATGTGGGTGAAGTCCTCTGCGTTCTTCCTGCGGGACATCGTTTGATGACAAAGGCAATTATCGATCCATAGGACTTCGATGGAGTCGCTTCGTGTATTATTCCGAGGACGACCCTTACAGGCACAAGTTAGACGAGGTCTTCGATGTGGCCGCCGGAGTGGGCGTATCGGTTGTGAACCGGTTCACCGCCGCGCACTACGCAAAGAGAGGATCGTCTCGCGCAAGCGTTCGTGTGCCGTACCATGTGTATCGGTGGAGGCCGGCAAAGGGAGTTCGCTCTGCGCAAGCTGATCAGTTTGTGCGCGTCTTGCGCCAAGTTACGGAAGAGATGAAGCAGCAAATCAAGGTTTGATGTCAACCTGACGCGGTGCTGACGTCCCGCTCTCAACACCCGCGTTAGGAGCTTTTCTCCAAGTTCTCGGATCGCGCTCGATGGACGCCCCGTGAGCTATGTCGATCGCCTAACTTCGGCTTATTCTCTGCATCGCGTGTTCCCCTTAAGATTGGGCGGCGAAGCAGGATCTCCTTGACGCGTTCGGATGGATTCGTACTGCCGCTTCACCAGATTTCCGGCCAGCGGCGGCCAAGAACGAAACCGCGGAACTGGGCGCTTTGCGGTCTTGTATTTCACTTCGATCGCTCCCCTGCCCTCTCGGCGCACTCACTTGTGCGGCATGCAATAGATTCCCTCGGATTGCATCAGTACCGCGCCACCCTTCAACTCGCTCAGTGCGCCGACCCACGCTTCCGAATAAGTGCGGCTGGCATCCACGGCCGTCAACCAAAGAACGCGATTGTCGGCCAGTTCGACTTTAACTTCCTGCTGCAAAGGGCTTGCCTGCACGGTCTGTTGATAGTGGCGCTTGATCCTGACATTGCCAGCTGGGAACTCGGCTTCGTTGCTGCCGTAGTTCAGCACAAATCCAGAGCGGTCCTCAGTCACTGAGCAGCCGCCATCACGCTCGCATACAATCTTGGCAGCGGTCTTGCAGTCCCACTTCAGTGAAGCGGGCCACATAGGATTGTCCACGCTTGATCGCGGCTTGTCGCTCTGACCAGCCGCAGTCAACACTGCGCCTATGTTCAAAATCACAGTAGACAAGAGAAGCGCCTTGAACACTACAAACCTCCCTGAATTGCGACCCCATAGTCATCGTCCTGCGTGATCGCCTGGCTCATGGCATGTTGAGATTGAACCAGCTTTTCTGGCGCACGCCGTTCGCGTCATCATACTCGATGAACCAGGGCTTTCCGCGCATTGGTCGAGGGATGGTGTAGTAGGTGGAGCCATTACCCAGGGAATGCCCCCGATCGTTCCCCGCGGTCTGGATTGTTGCCGCAAGCACCTTACCGTCGATTTCGATTTGGACCTGACGTGATCCGTCTCCATGATGCCCGCCGAGGGCGTTGGTTTTGAAAAAGACAGGCAAGGAGAGCCTATCGGCCGCAATGCGGCAGACGTTTCGTTCTTGAGCTAAGCCCGGCCGATCGGATTCGGAGCTGCCAACTGCTTGCCAGCCAGAGGGACAATCCTCATACTTCTCAAATCTCGCCGCGCTGGAGTTGGCTTGCGGACAGGTCGGCCAATTAAAACCGGGGGCTTCCATCGCCGCAATCAACTTGTAAATTGGCGGGTGGCACGAGGGGGTGCCCTGCCAGTCGCCGGAAAGACATAGGAGGACCTGACAGCCCCATTCCGACGCTTTTGATTGGGATGGAAGAGCTGCGGCGCCCGCGATGGCGACGGCACCCCCCAGTAGGAATTTGAGTATGGTCATAGCCTTTCCTCGCTGCAGATTTTGACAGTTTACTATGGATGATCCGCGCGAAAAAGGACAGGTCGAAAAGGCAGGTTTGTGCGACTACATCGATTTATGAAACGAGACGACGGAGGCGTGGTCAACAACCCGTTGCGCGCCAACATTGCACTGACGCTTGAGCGGGAGAGAGCCAGACGCGGCCTATCCCATATGCACATGGCCGAACTGTTTCGGACCGCCGAGGGCGAAAAACTGGCCTATCGGACCTACATTCAGACTGTGCGTCAGAAAAATAATGTCACATTGACGACGCTGCAGATCATGGCAAACGGCTTGCAAGTGTCCTTTGCAGGACTGCTCGCCGGCGGTAAGAAGGTTCCGGAATGGGCGCATCGGTTGGACGACAATGCGATCCGCAAGCGGCTGGCGCACATCATCGATTTTGAGCGACAACGACGTACTTTGCACCGCTATGAGATGGCCAAACTCATCGGTGTGGCGGAGGCGACATTCACGAAACTGGAGCGCGCGAGCGGCAACATCAGCGTGGACACGATTGCCGGGATCGCCAAGGCGTTGAAACTGGATCCAGCGACCTTCCTCTTTTCCGAAAAGATCCCACCAACAGCAGACCTACCTGTTTCTGATTAGCTGGAGGGGTAGGCACCCATTTGAGAGCTGATCCAGCGTCATCATCCTTCTAGCGGAGACAACGGAATGACCTGGCAAGTTCTGGCGATGCTCGCGCAGACCGTGCAACAAAATAGAGCAGAACTGATACCTAGCTACCTAGCCGCCCCACGAGTGTTCCTTTGTTCGCCCGTACCTGCGGAACGATTGCCAAAAAGTGGCTGCGGCGGAGGCCAGGGGAATTCTGACCTGCACGGTTGTGCCGATACCTTGAGCGCTTTTGATGATGAGCTTTCCGTTCAGCGTCGAGACCATCTGAGAACATGCGGTCAGGCCAAGGCCAGTATGATTCCCGGCTCGCGTTGAAAAGAAAGGGGTGGTCGCTTTTGCAGCGATCGTAGGCGGCATGCCTGAGCCCTTGTCGGCCACCTCAAGCACTAGATAGGTGCGGGGGAGGAATGGCTGTCGCTTGACTGTCGCGGAGACAAGAACTTGGGCGTTATTGACGTCCGACGAAGCGGCAAGAGCGTTTTCGATCAGCTCGTTCACGACCAACCGGAATGGCGCCGAGGGTACGGGGTGCAAGCGCGCTTTGGAGTCGATACGGACTTGCACCAAACCGCTACGCTCTGCCGTTACATCTTCTAGCAGTCGGCCGAGCGGCACAGTGCTGGACTCTTGTGGCGCATAGGCGATCTGGAGCACACTGTTGGTGATCGATTCCAGTTCGCTCGCGGCATTGCGCGCAGCCTCAAGCATTTCGCTGCTTGGCTGCGTATCTGGCTGTGAATGCTCAAGGAACAGTCTGAGGGCTGTAACACGCGATCGAGTAGTATGCGCAAAGAGCGACGCGAACGAGCGCATGTGCTGGTCACGGCGGTTGGCCGAGGAGTAGCGCTGATGGATAACGAGATAGAAGGTGGCGCCGAGGCCAAGCGCGATGGCGAAGATGAACCAGTTGCGCGAGGCGGCAATGTCGATGCCGGCGGTCTGCTGCAAGGTGGCGCTGTGATCAACAGTAGAGCTGGAAATCTCATAAATTGACTGTTCCAGCTTGGCCATGTCGGCAATGGCTTGAGTGTAGTTTTTGCGGGCCGACACAAGGGGGGCGATTTTCTCTTCGAGGGTCTGGCGAATCCCGCCCAATAGTGCGGCGTCATGATCCGGAAAAAAGCGGTTCAGATAGGGCAGGTTTTCCAGCTGCGCGACGTTCACGCTCACCAGCGCCATTTGCCGATCGATGTCGGCATCAAGCTTGCCCGTCTGGTCAGCAATACGAAGATAGCCATACACCCGTATAAGGCGCTCGCGAATCTGTGCCGCGCGCCACTGAATCTCGAAGGTCTGGTTGAGGATGGCATCCGTCTCCTGACGGTAGCGGTTCGATTGGATGAATGTCCAGGCACTCAGCCCAAGCGCCGCAGCCATACCGAGATATGGCAGAACAGTGAGCAATCGGCCGTTGAAGAACTTCATTGCGTGGCGCGCAGGACGACCGGGAAAAACACCCAGATCGAGTTTCTTGCTGGAACGTATGAAGCGGGCAATTGGTCGAAGGGCCAAACAATGAAGATAGGGCCTTTCTCCACCATGCTGATCGGGCGGAAATCCTGGCCCGGGGGGCAAAGCGAGCCGGCCTTGTCGCTCTCATTGCAACGACGCTCGACCGCCAGAATCGGATTATAGGACCGGATTTCGTCCATTCGAATATCGGAAACGAAGTTGTCATAGGCGACAACTTTCACCTCCTGCGCGGCGGTTATTCCAGCCTTGGAAAGCACGTTTGCAAGCAGCGGCCCACGATATTCGATTTTTTCGCTGTCGCTCGTCCAGGGTGTACGCGTGTCATAGGCCTGTTGCGGAAACTCTGCCCGCAGCTGCTTCACGGAAAAGACCGCGATGGTCTTGCCGCCGGCATCTTGAACCGACACTTCGTTGGGATCGAGCGGAATTTCCTCGGCGGCGCTGGCGAGCGGAAGGGCAACGGCAAATATGACGGCGAGAGCACTACGCAACATCTTCCACATCCTCGTATTCGCGGGGGCCATCGTTCTTGGCGAAGAGCACGCAAGGTCCTCGGGAGCCCCGCGGATCGTAGGCAAATCCCTTTTCCGCCAGGGCAAGCGTGATGTTTCGGATGCCGTCAAGGCCATAGAGATGGTCGTGCAGCTCAAGAAAGATGCGCTCGACCCCGGGCAGCTTGGCATCCTGCAGAAGTTCTTTCTCAGCACCTTCAATGTCCATGACGAGGGCGTTTATTCGATGATCGGTGATGAAACGATCGACGTCGGCCGAGACGATCGAAAGTTCGCGCTCGTAGGGTCCTTGGTCTTTGTCCGTGGAAGACATCCAAAGGTCGCGGCGAACGTAGAAGGTGAAGGACCGCGGCGGGCCCGCTGTGAGGATACCCTGGGAATATGTGACATTGTCGAGATCGTTGGCCGCTATCACGCGTTTCGCTAGCTCCGCCGTTGCGGGATTTGCTTCAAAAGCCCATACCTGAACGCCGGGGATTTTTGCGATCAGTGCGGTGATGATGCCGATACCCGACCCCAGCTCCAGTACGCGATCGCGCGCCTTGACCGCCCTGAAGATCCACTTCGCTTCCTTAGCCTCATAGCTCTGGCTTTGAAGCGCACGCCAGATAACCGGCGAAACATCCTGTGGTGCGACAGGAACCTTGATTCCATGGACGATCATGGGCGCCATTGGCTCACAGCCCCTGCGGGAGCCGATGGCCTTGCCGCATGAGCTTGGCGCGAGCCTGCTTGTAGTATTTCTCCGCCGAGCCGGGCTCAATGGCGAGCCGATCGGCCATGAGAGAAAAGATCTCCTTGCGTTTCACGCCGGGAGCACGGTGCGCCATCATGTCGATGGCCTCCTGCTCGCGCGGAGTGAGGGCTGAAAATCGATAATCGGGTTTGGTCATGACAGCCCGCGAGAGGCGCAAGGAGAACCCCTTGGTGGAAATATCGTCCAGCACGTCGCTGAATACGCCGGGCGCAAGGCCGGTTTTGCCGAGATATGCGGCGGCGCCGATTCGCCGGAAACCATCTGCCTCGCAACGGTTGTCGGAACCGGTGACGACAACATGGATTGCACTGGGTGAAGCTTCGATGATCCTATCGACGACAGCGATGCGATCGCCTTGTGAGGTGGGATCAAAGCCGGGCAAGCCAGGGTCGATGACGACCAGATCGAAATGATTGTTTTGAAGCTCGGCAGTGGCGATCGTCAGCGACTCCGCGCCGAGGACGACGCATTTTTTGAAACTCGCTTGCACTTCATTCATCAGAGCCAGACGCATAAGCGTCTGGTCTTCGACCACCAGGGCACGAAACATCGGAAGCCAATCCTTCTACGCAGCCGCCCCCCGCCCTGTATTTCAGAATTGGTCGCTTCAATCTAGGGATGTGAACATCCCTAGTTTTCCTCGCCTCCACAGGTATTTGTATGTGACCGATATACGCAGGGAGCAGGACGATGCCTATTCGATTGGTCTGTAGCACCGGAGTGATGGAAGCGGCTGAAGGCGTCGCGAAATTGATTGCGGAACATCGTCAGCGCGTCGCCGCGCTTGAACGTATCGGCAAGCGTTGGATGGGGGCCGAAGGGCCTGACGCGATCGTGCTGGGTGAGAGGCTGGACGCGGTTATGGCGGAGGAGGCCGCTGTGCGAAGGCGTGCTGCCATTGCTCCAGTAGCCACTATCGCGGAAATGAAAATGAAGGCTGCTTACTTTCAACGGCTGACGGCTCATGACTGGTGCGAGGTTGATGTCGACGATTTTCGCGCGTTGCTCGGTTCTTTCGCGAAACTGCAGTCCTAGGAGAAGAGCGCTGAAATCCATGAGACCACGGTATTCCAGGCCGCATAGAGTCCTGCCGGCACCAAGATGATCGCGATGAATGCAGCGGCTCCACCAATAGCACCATCACCGCGTCCTTCGACGGGATAGTAATATTTGTGCGCCTCATCCTCTTGCTTCATTGTTGCCTCTCCAGCCCTTGGCTCAGCAGCAGTTGCACAGGATGCTGAAACGTCGCGCCCCACAAACCCGCACGTTTCATCTTAGCGTTGATTTCCGCGACGAGGTAGTTCTCATTGACGGCTTTGCCCTTTGCTGTCGTTGCGGCAAACGCGTATCCGGTCGCTATGAGCGCTGTGCCGACGTCGATTGTTTCGCCATTCAGCTGCGCACCGCACACGACAAAAACCGCCTTATCCAGGGCGTGGCCGATTGGCTGGCATGTAACCGCCGCGCTATCGAACAGCGCAGCAAGGTGCGCCAGCGAGGTGTTCCCGCAATCGATTTTGTTCCCATTTGGCTCTTCAGCTGATGTGCCTCGAAGACATGACTGGACGCCATAGAGGCGGAAAAGGTGATCTCCGTCACGCCAGGTATCTCCGGTCAGCAGTTGAGCCGATTTCGATACCGCGAAGGGCGTTGGCACGGCAGACTCGGATGCATCCTGCGCCTGCGCCGATGCGCATACCGAGAATGCGGCCAGCACTGCAAAGCTCGCCTGTTTCATTCCTGGAACTGTCCACCGAGGTCGGCGGAATGCTCGAGATCGGGGCGCAGCGACTTGCCGTCCTTGTTGCGTCCGATCGCTGCCATGTCGAAAAAAACCATTTCGTCATCGTCGTAGGCGACGTTGTACGGGTCGTTTGCGTTGCCCGCACCCACGAGAGAGAAACACGACACGGCGTCGGGTTCACCCTTCTTGCTTTGCAGCACAAGCGTTTTGCAAAGCACGACAGATGCACGATCGTTGTAGATTGCCTCTTCATAGTCCTGCGCGGCTTTCGTGCAGTCCCATTGCTGCGCCTTGTAGGTAATCTTTGGTTTTGGACAGGCTGCAAGGCCGCGCAGTCGATAAGCCATGCCATTGATGACGCGCTCGGTCGCCGAGGGCACCTTGACCGGCGAGACAAGGGTCGCCGCATCGCGCTGAAAGAGCGCGCCTTTCGCATCGTAGCGCTCATAGACGAACACTTTCTCTCCCGGCTTGGCAAACTGGAGCAGGTAGCGCTCCGACGGCTGCGCGAAGGCACTTGGGGCATCGGCGCCGGCAGCATAAGCGACGGCACCTTGGAGCAGCAAGACCGTGCAAAGGGCAGTCTGTTTCATTGAAATTCGTCCCTGCGGCGCATATCGTGTTGACACTTTACTAGGGCTGCGTGTAGCCATAGTAAAGTGTTAAATTTTGGCGACAGTATGAACACTCGATTCGCTCTTCTGGTCACCCTCTTTGGCGCCACGATGCCGTTGCAAGCGCACGGGCAGGACAGGGCATCAGACCGCGTCGCAGTCGCCTTTGCAACGCCGGCGCAAGCCCTTGCCGCGGTCGGGGCGCAAAGGCCGGGGGCGTGTGAGACCGGAAATCGTGCCGAGGTCTCCCAACTTGTGCGTTCAATCGCGCAGGACGAAGGGTTCGACGCCGATCTGGCCGAGACAATTGCATGGGCCGAAAGCGATCTCGGCGCCAGTCAGGGCCCCTCAAAGGCCGGAGCCTTGGGAATCATGCAGCTGATGCCGGGCACGGCGGCCGATCTGGGGGTGAGCGACCGTTGCGATACACAGGCAAATGTCCGGGCTGGCCTTCGCTATCTGAAGTCACTCTATGACGAATTCGGGGACCCGCTGCTGATGCTGGCAGCATACAACGCCGGGCCCAACAGCGTCTACAAGGCCCAGGGTATTCCGGTGAATCCGGAGACGGCGGAATACATTGTGAAAATACTGAACCGCTGGAAGTTCGGCGGTGTGGTGAAGAAGTCCGCCCTGACCAAATCCGAGACGCTCGCGGCTGCTCCGCCAGCAAGCGAGGACGCTTGGCAGGGTGGTCATGTCATGGATTTCGGCAACTGAAAGGAGCCAAGGGTGGAATACAGGAAAGCGGGCAGATTTGCCCTGAAACTGGCCTTGGCCTCGGCGGTCGGAATAGCTCTCGCGCCAGCCACTGCGTATGCCCAGTCGGCGGCGCCAGTCGAAAATGTGCTGGAGTGGTTCGTCGGAGTTCTGCAGGGCAACATAGCGCGTTCATTCGCCATCATCGCCGTCTGTTTTCTCGGTTTCCTCGCCATGACGGGCCGGCTGGCGTGGATGATGGCCTTTTCCATCATCATCGGCATCGCTCTGATCTTTGGCGCCGCCCAGCTGGTGGATGCGGTTCGCGCGACCGCAGGAGGCAGCTGAGGCATGGATGACGAGGAAGTCTATGTCGAACCGGTCAGTCTGCCACTGACACGCCCCCCGATGAAATGGGGGGTGCGATATGAGGTTTTTGCCCTGAACGGCATCCTGGCGGTGATCGGTTTTATCGCCACGAGCAGCTTCATGCTCGGCCTTGGCGTGTTCGGCGTGGTGCATCTGGTCAGCGCATATCTGTGCCAGCGCGACCCCTACATGTTCCATATTTTCGAGCGGCGCGTCTCCAAACGCGGAGCGGTGGCGAACCTTACTTTTTGGGGCGCGAGGAGCTATTCGCCATGAGCCTCGATACTGACCTGAAATTTGGACGTGAGCGCCGACGTGAAAAGCCCGCGGCGATGCACATACCTTACCTTCGCCATGTCGATGACAATCTGATCGTGACGAAGAGCGGCTTTCTGGTCGGCGTCATCCAGCTCAGTGGCCTGCCCTTCCAGACGATGGACCAGACCGAGTTGAACAGCCGAATGTTCAACCGCAATACGACGTTCCGCAATCTCTCGACGTCTCGCTTTGCGGTCTACACAACGATCATCCGCCGCCACGTGACGCCGGAGATCGAAGGCGACTTTGACAATGCTTTCGTGGCCGAGCTCGACGCCCGCTACATGGATGAGCTTGGGGCGAAAAACCTTTTCGTCAACGAGGCGTATCTGACGGTCATACGCCGACCGATGGTCGGCCGCGTTGGCTGGGTGGACAAGGCGCTCAATGCGTTTCGCATAAGTACCGCGGGCGAGGAAACCCGCGAAGAGGCGATGGCCGAATTGCGTGACGTTCTCGACGGCGTGGTCAAGGATTTCACGGCTTATGGTGCGCGTCTTCTCGGCGTCGTGAAGCGCCGCGAAAGCTTCTTTTCCGAGCCCGCGGAATTTTTGGCGAAGATCCTCGCCGGCGGCGGCGACGTGGAAATGCCTTTGCCGCGCATGAGCCTTGGCGATGTGCTGGCGACACGACAATTGTTTTTCGGCAAATCCGCGCTGGAACTTCGCGGACCGGACGCTGGCAAGCTCGGCGCCATGGTGTCGATCAAGGAATACCCACCGTTCACCGCGCCGGGGTCATTGGACGGTCTCTTGCGCCTGCCGCATGAGTTTGTCCTGACGCAGAGTTTTGCGATCGAAGATCGTGTCACGGCGATGCGCAGGATCAACACCATCGCGAACCAGGTTGAGGGCTCCGACGAGGCGGGCACGACGGTTGAGGAGTCCGTCCACGACGGCGCTGACAAGCTGGCCGGCGGCGAAGTGGTCTTCGGACAACATCACATGAGCGTCATGGCCTTGGCACCGGATATAGGGGGTCTCAACCGTGCGCTATCCGACATCACGGCGGAGCTTTCGCGCATGTCGATCGTGCCGGTTCGCGAGACACTGAACACGGAACTGGCCTTTTGGGCGCAGTTGCCGGGAAATTTCAGCTACATCGCGCGACGTGCGTTGATCTCGTCCCTCAATTTCGCCGGCCTTTTTTCAGGACACAATTTCCCGTCGGGCCAACGTGAGCGGCTGCATTGGAAACGGCCCATCGCTTTGCTCGAAACGACCAGCCAGACAGCCTATTATTTCAATTTCCACGTTCATGATGTCGGGCACTTCACGGTGTTCGGTCCGACTGGCTCGGGCAAGACCGTGGTGCTGTCATTCCTGATGGCGCAGGCCATGCGCATCATGCCGCGGCCACGATGTGTTTATTTCGATTATATGCGCGGCGCTGAAATTTTCGTTCGGGCGCTCGGCGGTCGCTATGAGGTGATGGAGCCTTCCCAGCCGACCGGGTTCGCGCCATTGCAGCTTGAGGACACGGCAGAAAACCGGTCCTTCCTGGAAGATTTGCTCATCTACATTCTGACGCCGGAAGGTGGCGCGCTGGATGTGGCGGAGATGCGCGTCATCAACGCCGCCGTCGACATGATCTACAAGATTCCGCGCGAACAGCGGACCTTCGACCTGCTGCCGGAAGTGCTGCGGGGGTCGCTCATGCCTGGCATGAACGATCTGGCCGCGCGGATACAGCCCTGGCTCGACCCGAAGGACAAGGGCTGGCTTTTCAACAATCCCGTCGATCTGGTCGATTTTTCGAAGCCGGTTGTCGGGTTCGATATGACCAAGATCCTGAGTGACCGAAAGCTGCGTTCGGCGGCGTTGCTCTACATTTTCCATCGTCTTGAGGACGTCATCGACGGCTCGCCGATCATGCTCTTCCTCGATGAAGGCTGGAAGCTGTTGGACGACGAGGTTTTCGCCGCTTTCATCAACGAGACGCTGAAGACCATTCGTCGCCGCAACGGCGTGGTCGGCTTTGGCACGCAGACGGCGGAGGACGTCGTCAATTCCTCCATCTCGTCGTCGCTGATAGAGCAAACGAAGACCAACATTTTCTTCCCCAACCCGAAGGCGAGCAAGGACTCCTACATCGAGCGCTTCTCGTTGACGGCGAAGGAATTCGAGTTCGTGCGCCGAACCGCCAAGGAAACACGCACCTTCCTCGTCAAGCACGACAGCGACTCGATCGTAGCTAAGCTCGATTTGTCGGCGATGCCCGATCTCATCAAGGTCTTGTCCTCGAACGAAGCCAACAGCAAGGAATGCGCACGGCTCCGGGAGACCTTCGGCGACGAGCCGGAGATGTGGCTGCCATACTTCTGCGGATGGGAGAACGAGCATGACGAAGCGGCTTAGCAGCGCTTGTCTGGCCGTGGCTCTCGCGACGGCGGAAAGCATGAGCGTGGCTGTCGCTCAGATCGCGGTCATCGACGGGCAGAACCTCGACAAGCGGCAAGAGGACGAGCAACACAGCAAGACGTCGGATGAAGCGAAGAAGGACGAGACCGACAAGAAGAAAAGCGTCGTCTGCACCTATTCGAACAAATACCGCTCACAGATGTTTCGCCGGTCGCCAGCAGAATCGTTGCAGCGCGACGCGGGCAACGTGAAGATGATCCGCTATTATGCGCAAAAATACGGCGTGCCCGAAGGCCTGGCGCTTTCCGTTGCCTATCAGGAATCGCGCTTCGACACATGTGCCGGGAGCCACACCGGCGTCAAAGGCGTCATGCAGCTGACCAAGGGCACCGGTAAGTCCATGGGACTGGACCGCGACGTGAACGAGCAAAATGTCGAAGGCGGTGTCAAATATCTCGGAATGGGCGTGAAGCAATGCGGGGCGACGAATTACAGCTGTCTCGCTTCCTTCTACAACGGATCGAACGCAGGGGAGCAAAGAGAGTGGGCCGGCGGCGTCGGCGGCTGGAACAGCTACTTCAACGAATATGTGTCGAGCGGCAACGCTCCGGCCGCCGCGCCGCCACCCTTTTCGATCGTAACGGCCGACGGCGCAGGCGGCACGGCCCAGGACGCGGCCATGGGCACGGTGAGGAAGGCTGCGGGCGGGCTTGATGCAAGCTCATCGCAGATGGGCGCCAACGACGCGGCGATCGACGCGCTGACGGGCACCGTTGGCCAGGTGACGGAATACAAGGACGCTTGGGAGCTGAACTCGTCGGCTCGTGGGATCAACGCTGGTGTCACCAACCAGTACCTCGCCCAGGCGGGCGACTTTACGGCGTTGCTGGCTCAGCTTCTATCGATGCAGAACGTTCAGGCATCGCAGGCGTCGAAGCTGGTGCAACAGCCGAAGAGCGGTTCTCCAAACCCGTTCTCTTGCAATCCCGCGGAACTGGAACGGTTGAAGATCGATCGCGGCCGGTGGTCACCATGTGCACGTGAGAACGCCGGGGCAAGCTCAGCCGATAGCCGCTCGGTGATCATCACCACCGATCCTGCTGGCGCTGCCAGCGTCATCGATTCTCTGCAGCAATAGGAGGCTGACATGAAGAAATTCGCGATTGCTGCCAGTCTGGCGCTTTGGGCAAGCACGGCCCACGCACAGATTGCCGTCATCGATGGCGCCAATCTCGATGTCGCTCGCAAGAATGCGGACAACACCAACTCCATCATGGATTCGAACAAGGATATCCTGAAAAAGAGCGAGGAGATCCTGCAGGCTCTCAGCGGCAGTCGTGATGGTTCGCTCGGGATCGGACAGATGGGCCTTGGCGGCAACATGTCGATTGCCCAGGCGCCGTCGTTCGGATCGATCCTGAACGGCGGGGCTCTTTCGTTTGGTGGCCTTTCGCCCGAAATCCAGAAAATCGCCGGCGCCGTCATCAATGGGCTCCAACTGGTGAAGCAGCTCCAGCAGATTGCCGGCAAGGAGACCAGCGCCGTCAACACGGCCTATGGCGGCAGCGTCAATGTGGCCTCGCTGCTAAGCGCATTGACCTCGCAGGCTTCGCAGGGCGTCACCCAGCGCCAACAGTCTCTGCAGTCAGCGAGCGGGCAGATCGGGCAGTCGCAGGACGTCAAGGGTTCGGTGGACCAGAACACACGAATGCAGCTGGAAAACGCGCGCGCCGTCAACGAACTGATCGGCGTCCAGAACGGCGCGGTCGCGGCCCTGAATGAGAAGCTGAAGGGAGACCTACTTCGCCAAAGTCAGGTGCAGAAGATGATGACACCGCGCACCGTCAATCCGTTCGTGGACTTCGGCAAGAGCGGAGGCTGAGCGCTTGTCGAGGCGAGTCCTGCGCATATGCGTTGTGATTGGGCTCGGCCCAGTGCTTTTCGGATGCGCAAAACGTGAACTGAAAGCGCCGTGCGGGCCTTTGGCGTATGCCCATGCCGACGAATGCGGCGCACTGAAGCCGGTCAATTCAACGCCGTTCGCCAGCATCGTTGACGAGGATCCATGAACGGTCTCGCCGCAAGCATCCTCGGTGGCATTGACAACATCGGTGAGGACTTCGTTCGCACCGTCTATATGCAGTTGGGCAATGCGATGGGCAACGTCTTCACCCTGATGCTGACCCTTTATATCGTGTGGTGGGGCTATTCGATCCTGAGCGGGCGAGAGTCGATTTCACCAATCGAAGCAGCCTATCGCCTCGGCCGCGCCGTCATCATCTATCTGCTGCTGACCGGATGGGGCACATTTTCCGCGACGATCTATCAGCTCGTGCAAAGCATTCCAGACGAGGTCGGTAAGGTGATCGTCGGCGCCGTGTCGCGGGCCACCGGCAATCAGCTCAGCGACCAGGCGGCAATCCCAGCGCTTATCGACAATCTCTACCAAGGGGCGCAGGACGTCGCCAATCAGGTCTACAGCGGATCCTTCTATGACATTTTTGGTGCGCTCTTGTCGCTGCTCGTTCTGCTGTCTGCCATCATCTTCGCGGCGCTTGCCATTGCCGCGATCATCGCCGCCAAAGTGATGTTGTTCATCACGCTGGCCTTGGCGCCGATATGGATCATTCTTTGGCTTTATCGATGGTCCTCGCGCATGAGCGAAGGCTTCCTTTCGCTGACCACCTTTCTGATGATCCAGCAAGTCCTGATCTACGGCTTTCTCGGTTTCTACTTCTCGCTCGTCAATGCGGCGCTGAACACCGCCACGTCCGGCGGAGCGACCATGGACAGCAAAATGTCGCTGGTGCTGCCGCTGGTTCTGGTGACGATTATCGGAATCTACGTTCTCATGCAGATACCCTCGATTGCTTCGATCCTGAACGGCGGCGGGTATCTCAGCACCGTGGGCGCATACAATCCTTATAGAAACTTCGGCAGGAATGCCGTGCGCTACTCCGGTGCACGATGGGCCGCCGGCCGTGCCGCTAGGGGCGCCCGGCAGCTCGCGGCAAACAGTTTTCGAACTTCGCGAGCAGCGAGGGCGGATGCCGCAACCCGGTCCGCCATCCAGCAAGGTGCGCGCGATAACTCCAGGCCTCTGGCCTAAACGAGAACACAACGATTACCGATCGCGGCTCTGGATCAGAATGGTCGCGCAAACGAGGCAATAGTAAAGTGTCAACTCCAATGGAAACAGCTGCTAGCAACAGCAGCGAAGTCGTAGACAAGCGCTATTACAGAGCTGGCGCGACCTGGGAAGATGACACGCACCGGTCAATGCGCCGATCGCGCACATTGGCCTGGATCGTCAGCGGCGTTTCCGGATTGGTTGCGATGCTGTCGCTGCTGGCGCTCGTGCTGATCCTGCCGCTCCGGCAGTTCGAACCATATGTTGTGGAGGTCGACAAATCGACGGGCTACCTCGAGATCATGCGCGCGCTGAAGCCTGGCGATTTGTCCCAGAACGAGGCCGTCACGGCGGCCAATCTGGTGCGCTATATCAGGGCCCGCGAAACCTACGATTCCCGTGAACTGAAACAGAATTACGACCTGGCGCAGCTCTACTCCACCGACGCGGCATCCAAGGATTTGACGTGGCTTTATACGCCTGCAAATCCACAATCGCTCGACAAGATTTTTGGCCGCAATGTCACTGTCTCGGTCGAGATCAAGTCCGTTTCCCTGCTCAATCGCAACACGGCCTCGGTGCGCTTTGCCACGACGACGCGCCGGGACAATTCGTCCACCACCGACAATTGGGTGGGGGTGATAAAGTTCCGCTACACCTCAACGCCGCTCAAGAACGAATGGCGTTTCGACAACCCGTTGGGATTTCAGGTTACGGATTACCGCCGAGACCAGGAATCGGCGCCGGCCGCGGGGAGCCTGCAATGAGATGGCGCGTGAGCCTCGCCCTGTCAGCCGCCTTTCTGCTCGGCACGATTCACGGCGCGGCCGCACGCGACGGCCGCATCCGATATGTTACCTTCAACAATGACGACGTAACCTCGGTGCGCGCCGCTCTTGGCATTTCGACGATGGTCGAGCTCAGCCCGACCGAAGTCATCGAAACCGTTTCCGCCGGCGACACGAAAGGCTGGTCGATCATCCCCAAACGCGGATCGCGATTTCTGTTCGTCAAGCCGCTGGAGCGCGATGCGTGGACCAATGTCAACGTGGTCACCAACCGGCGCGTCTATTCCTTGCTGTTGCAGGCGACTGACAATAGCCGTGACCGGGCATCCTTCCAGGTCCGGTTCAAATACCCGGACGAGGATATCAACGCGCGGCTGCTCTCACAGGCCAAGGAGAGCGCCGCCGATCCGGATTTGAAGGACCTGAACTATGCCGACCTCAACTACGACTACGCCTACAAGGGCGACGACAGCCTGAAGCCGCGCACCGTATTCGACGACGGCACCAAGGTGTTTTTGGAGTTCAAGGGCGACATTCCGGCTATTTTCGTTGTCGACGACAAGCGCCATGAGTCGCTGGTTAACGTTCGCACGCAGGGCAAATACACAGTCATCGACAAGGTCGCGCGGCAATTCACCTTGCGGGCCGATGGCAAGACGCTCTGCCTCTACAACCGGGCGCGACCCAACGCTATCGATCCCGTCGAGCAAGTCTACGGTCCAACGAAACTGACACGCGGTTCCACCCTGTTCGGATCCAGCGGAGGGCGCTGATGTCCCAGATCGATTATAACCAACTGGATGGTAGCCCGACGGTCGCTCGCCGTGGTGCGGGCGTCGGTACCAGGATCGCCCTGGTCAGCCTCGGCGTAGTGCTGGTAGGCGCGCTGATATGGCTGAACTGGCCCCGGGAGCCTGTATCGCGAGATGTTCGCAGCGATGGCGAGGAAAACTTCAACCCGCCCGAGTTCCGCCCGCCGGCGTTGAACGAACCGCCGCAACCTGCCGACGGCACGGTCGACCAGATCGTGGTGGCGCCACCGGCCGCCGACCAGAGCGGCACGCAACAAGCCGATAATGTCGATCAGACGGTGCAGGAGGGCGTGGATCTCGATGCGCATCGACGCGCGCTGGAGGCGCAAATGGCGGCCGAGGAGGCTCGCCGAAAGGCTGAGGCCGAAGAAGCCCGCCGCAAGGCCGCGGCTGACGAAGAGGCCCGCCGCAAGGCTGAGGCCGCCGAGCATGAAAAAGCGGTGTGGGAACGCCTGCGGTCGAACCAGATGGTGACGAATGATCAAAGCGGCTCGACGGATGCCGGCGCCCAAGCGGCGCAGGTCGAAATCGCGCCTGACGGTCAGATCGTCCCGGTCCCCGGCGCCGACAGTGATCCCAACAAGGCATTCTTGGCGCAGTCTGAGGCAAGTTCTTCCGGCATTGTCAAAGCCAGGGCCTTCCGACGCACCGATGCGGTGATCCCAGAGGGAACGATCATTCGCGGCTATTTGGAAACGGCGATCAATACGGACCTTCCCGGCGCGGTGCGCGCGGTCGTGCGTGAGGATGTCTTCTCGCTCGACGGCAGGCGGATCCTCATTCCGAAGGGCTCGCGCCTGACCGGGGAATACCGCTCGGGGCTTGCGCGTGGGCAGAAGCGTGTTTTCATCGTCTGGAGCAGGGTCATTCGCTCGGACGGCATTTCCGTCGATATCAAGTCGCCTGGGGCAGACGCGCTCGGCCGCGGCGGCATGGGCGGGCGTGTTGATACGCACTGGGTTGAACGCTACGGCAACGCCATCATGCTTTCCGTCGTTGGCGGTGTCTCTGAATATCTGTCCTCGCTTTCCGATAGCAGCCAGAATGGACAACAGCGCCAGGTGTCGACGGTCGATCCCGTGACCGGCGAGACCACGACCGTAACTTATGGCGGCAATGGCTCGCAGCGCGACGCGCGTAGCATCGCCTTCGACAAATCATCGACCGCCCTGCAGCAACTCGCGCAAGAGGCGTTTCGTGATACGCAGAACATTGGCCCGACGGTCTACGTCGACCAGGGCACATCGGTGGTGGTGCTGGTGCGGCGAGATCTCGATTTCTCGGATTTGTACGCCGATCCCGTCCAGGAAGAAGTTGCACGCCTCAAGGCAGGCGGGCGGCCGAAGAAGGCGATCGATCCGACGCCTCTCTACGGCACGCCGAAGGATCATTTTTATCCCGGCTATGGGAGTCCGGTGAAATGAATGCCGTCCATCCCCTCCCCGATCCTTGGGCGAGAGCTCCGGTCCTGCGCGCTCATCTGGAGCCGATATGGTCCTATTTGAACGAAACTGCGGTGTCCGAGATTGCAATCAACAGGCCAGGTGAATTGTTCATCGAACGCCTCGGCGCGAAGGAAATGGAGCACGTCGTCAAGCGCGAGGTCACGCCCGGCTGGATTAGGCATATCTCGACCGGCGTCGCCTCGGCGACTAACCAGGTCATCAACGAAGAAAAGCCGGTCCTGTCGGCCGCTCTTCCCTCGGGCGAGCGCATCCAATGCATCTTGCCGCCGGCGGCTCCCGAAGGCGGGGCGATTTCGATCCGCAAGCAGGTCATCATGGATATGAGCCTTGATGCCTACAACGATCTCGGCGCATTCGAGAACACGGCGATGGGCAGCGGACTTGAGCTGTCAGCCGAAGAAAAGCGACTTGTCGAAATGCTGCACGACACTTCGCCGATGGAGTTCCTGCAGTATGCGGTACACAACCGAGTCTCGATCGTCGTTTCTGGCGGTACGTCGACCGGCAAGACGACGTTCTTGAATGCACTCTTGAAGGAGATCCCGGCTCATGAACGGATCATCACGATCGAAGATACCCGCGAACTGAGGCTGCCGGCTCCCAATAACGTCACCCTGATAGCCTCGAAGGGCGACCAGGGCCTTGCCAAGGTCTCCGCGCAACAGCTGCTCGAAGCCTCGCTTCGCATGCGGCCCGACCGTCTGCTGTTGGGCGAGTTGCGCGGCGCTGAAACCTTCGCGTTCCTCCAGGCGATCAACACCGGCCACCCGGGTTCGCTCACCACCGTTCACGCCAATTCCGCCCGGTCCGCCTACGAGCGCCTGGCGCTCATGGTCATGCAGGGCAGCTCGGGCCTCGCACGAAGCGAAATCCTCGACTACCTGCGCGAGGTCATTCCGGTGGTCGTCCAGATGGTCCGCACCGAAGGCGGACGGCGTGGCATCAGCGAGATCAAGTTCACCAAGGCGGAGACGATCTAGCGGGGCCCATCCATGCAGAAAGTCGCAACAGCAATTTTCATGATGCTTATGGCGCTGGCCCTGGGCGTCCTGCTCTTCATGGTAGCCTATGCCGCGACTGATTGGTACCGGACTGGCTCCCACGTCCTGTTCGACCAGCTGAACGCCAATCCATTGCCGGTCGTCCATCAGGCCTGGGCGGACACGATGGCGAGGAATTTTGGCCGGATACAATACGCCGTTGCGGCAGGAGCATTGGGGTTTCTCTTGCCACTGGTCAGCTTGTTTCTCATGCGTCCGAGAAAGCGCAATGACTCTCGCTTCATGACCATGAGCGACGTATCAAAAACCGGCCTGACGAAAGTGGGCGGCGTCTTCGTCGGTCGAGCCGGCGGCAGGCTGGCCGAAATTTTGTCGCCGCGCCGCGATCAGCGCTCAGGCAAGTTCCGCTTGACGCAGCGCAGGCTGATTGGCGGCAAGAAATTGTGGATTGATGGCGATGATGTCGGCGGCTTCGTCATAGGGCCGCCGCGCTCGGGTAAAGGCACGTCTCTCATCATCCCGAACGCCTTGACCTGGCCGCATTCGCTCGTGGTTCTCGACCTGCGCGGCGAGACCTATGCGGCGACCGCCGGCTACCGTTCCACCATGAGCCGCGTGGTGCGTTTCGCGCCGGCTGATCCGGACGGCAATACCGCATGCTACAATCCGATGGACTTCATCTCGCTGGATTCGTCACAGCGCGACATCGACCTTCGCAATATCGCTGGGGCGCTGTTTCCGCGGCCGCCCTCAAATGCAGACCCGTATTGGGTTAACGACGCCCGCCTCCTTTTTACCGGCATTGCGTCCTTCGTCATGGAATCGCCGGCGATCCCGAACGAGAAGAAGACTTTTGCCACAATCCTCGAGATCATGAACGGTGCCGAGCAGCCGCTCCTGGAGTTCATCGGCTCGCTGCGCGAGGAACGCCGCCGCGAATGCTCGCATTTCACGCTGCAAACCCTGTTGCCATATTTCGAGATGTCTGAGCGGCAATTTTCCGGAATCTACGCTGGCGTACGCACCGGCATGGCGCCCTTTCTCAACGAGCGCCTAATGCGAGCCACGTCGCGCAGCACGTTCGATATTCGCAAGCTCAAGCGCGACCGGATCTCTCTTTATCTCGACGTGCGGCGTGAGCAGATTACGTCGCTTGGACCGTTGTTCAACGTCCTGATTACGCAAATGATGAACTTCATGTCGGAAACCATGCCGCGTCCGAACGAGCATCCGGTGCTTGTGCTGCTCGACGAGTTCCAGAACCTCGGCAAACTCGAGAACGTGACCGAAATGGCGAGCGTGCTCGGCGGCAACGGCGTTTCCATGTGGTTTTTCGTGCAGTCGCTGAAGGCGGTAGACGAGATTTATCGCCAGGAAGGGCGCAAGACGCTCATCAACGCTGCTCGCGTGCAGATCTTTTTTGGTGCGCAGGATGCGGACGATCTGCGCTACGTTTCCGAGCAGCTTGGCGAAACGTCGGACGTGCAAAAGGACGTGACGCGCACCAAGGCAACATTGTTTGACACTTATTACACGCGCTCGGAGCACCGCAAGGAAGTGCGGCGGCCCCTGATGCGGCCGGACGAAATCCGTACGCTCGACAAGAACAAGGTCATCATATTGCCGCGCGGCGAACTGCCAATCCTCGGCACGCGCAATTTCTATTTCGCCGACGGCCAGCTCGCCAAACGCGCGTTCATGCCCCTGCCCGCCTCTACCGGCCCCTCGCTCACGAAAAGTCCTGCATTGGGCGCTTCTCCGGCGGTTCCATCTCCTGCGCTCCCGACGATTGTGCCGAAAGCTCCCGCGTACCGCTCAGGCCTCTTGCAGGCACGCCTGCGGCGCGGCGCGATATTTGCCGCAAAAGCTGGCCGTTTAGCTCCGCCACCGGGCCGGCGCGCAATCGTGAAAGAACGGCTGAAAGCAACAGACGCTGCAGCCCTACCACCTTATTCCGCCGTAGATTTTTCTGCTTTGGCGGCCAAAGCGGTGACAACACGCATAGCGCCCGACAAGGAAGCGGCGGTCGCGGCGATCCTGAACAAGGTGCGGTCTCTCCGGGCCCACGCATCCGATATCGATGCTTTCGATAGAAATTTGAACGTCGTCGAAGATACTTTGCCTGATGTAGTCGATGGGTAGGCTAGCATTCCGATGCGGCGGAGAGGTTATTGTCTACGGTGACTTGTCGCAGACGTCATGGCGGCAGAGGACATTGGCGCGCGCTTCGGGCCGTGCCAAGGTCTCAATCGAGAGATCACACGGCGCGAAACGCGAATCGATACTGGGCCTCAACAGGCGTTTCAGGGACCCACCTCAATACGCCCTGCAAGGAAACTAAAGAAGTAGTCGCGCGTTGGACGCGGAACGCTATTCGTCTCTGAGTATGGTTTAGGTCAGAGTGGTCAAGCCAACGTTGCGTAAGGCATTCAGTGGGTCGAGCGCTAGTCGAGCGAAGTCGCCCGCTCGTGACGAGGTCACTTTAGCGCCGCCTGCTTTCCGGCCGCTCCAGCTCGCAACGCTCGTGGACAGGGTCCCTGCCGGCGATCGTTGGATCCATGAGATGAAATACGATGGCTATCGTATTCTCGTTGCCGTCGGCGGTGGCGAGGCGCGAGCCTATACACGATCTGGTCTGGACTGGTCTAGCCGCTTTCCCTCGATCCTCTCCGAGGCTCGCAAGCTCAAGGTGCGATCCGCCCTGATTGACGGCGAGGCCGTGATTGTCGATGCGGAAGGAAAATCTAACTTCCAGGCGCTTCAGAATGCATTGAAGAGTGCCCCGGCGACTATCGACCTTTATGCGTTCGATCTGCTGCAGCTCGACGGTGAAGATCTGACAAGGCTTCCTCTTCTTGAGCGCAAGGCGAAGCTGGAGGCGATCTTGCCCGCGAAGAATCCGGTCCTTCGTTACTCCGACCATATCCTCGGCCGCGGAGAAGAGCTGCTCGATCGCTTCTGCGCAGCCGGCCTTGAGGGCGTCATCTCAAAGCTCGCGGATTCGAGTTATGTGGCGGCCCGCGGCGCAAGCTGGCTGAAGATCAAATGCATCAAACGGCAGGAGTTTGTGATTGTCGGCTGGACGCCGTCCGACAAGGTCCGAGCTTTTCGGTCCTTGATCCTTGGCGTTCATGACGGCGGCAAGCTGCGTTACGCCGGGAAAGTCGGCACCGGCTTTGATACCGCTGAACTTCTTCGTCTCTTGAAAATCATGGCGCCGCTTGAGCAGAAGGCCGCGACCGTCGACGCACCACGCGCCGAAGTGCGCGGTGCACACTGGCTCCGTCCGAAACTGGTCGCTGAGATTGCTTTCACCGAAATGACAAATGAAGGGACGTTACGACATCCGAGCTATCTTGGTCTCCGCGAAGACAAGAAGCCGGACGCGGTCGTGCTCGAGAAGGAACGTCATGCAGCCGATTTCGCCGCGACTGCGACAACAGCCATCGCGATAAGTAACCGTGACCGCATCATCTATCCGGAGTCCAACATCACCAAGGGACAGCTCGCCGACCATTACGCAGCGGTTGCGGCGATCATGCTTCCCTGGGTTGGCAGCCGGCCGATCAGTCTGGTTCGATGCCCACAGGGCCGCGCGAAGAAGTGCTTCTTCCAAAAACACGATGCCGGCAGCTTTGGCGACAAAGTCCACCACGTCGGCATCACGGAGAAGGACGGGCACGAGGAACCATATCTCTATGTCGACGATGCCGACGGACTGATGACTTGCGTCCAGATGGGAACGATTGAGCTGCATGGGTGGGGGGCTCGGATCGAGGATGTCGAAAAGGCCGACCGCCTCGTGTTCGACCTCGACCCCGATGAAGGCCTCGATTTTGAGGCCGTCCGCGCCGCTGCCTTTCAGTTCCGCGCTATTCTTAAATCGCTGGGGCTTACGACTTTCCCGATGCTGACGGGAGGCAAAGGAGTGCACGTCATCGCGCCGCTCATCCCTGGCGCCGAGTGGCCAGAGGTGAAGGACTTCGCGTCTCGCCTGGCGCAGGCGGTCGCCCAGAGCGATCCGGCCCATTTCACGGCCGTGTTGTCAAAGGCGCGCCGCAAGGGTCGCATCTTTGTGGATTATCTACGCAATCAACGCGGGGCGACCGCGATCATGCCCTACAGCGCAAGATCACGTCCGGGCGCCCCTGTCGCGGCACCGATCACGTGGGCGGAGATGAAGACAATAGATGCGCCCTCACATTTCCATGTGGGCGATGCTCCTGAATTAAAGAAACGCGCAGCCTCCAAAGCTCTGGCGGGATGGGGTCGCGCTGACCAATCGTTGCCCAACTTGTAGCGTCCGACGCGGGAAGCGGAGTAAAGCCAGCTTTCAAAGGGCAACGCTGCGCTCATGGCCTTGCCTGATTGGAACCGGCGGAGATCGGCCTCGTTTGGCTGAAGCCATGGCAAAAATCGATGCGAGAACTGTCGCCAGTCTTTTGAGGGAATATGCGCAACGGGCGTCTATGCGTGGCGACAATCCCTATCGGACAAAGGCATACTTGCGCGCGGCAGACAGTCTGACGGCGCTGTCGCAGCCGCTTGATCGGATCATCGCCGCCGGCGCCCTCACCAAGATCCCGGGGATCGGTGACGCGATCGCCGACATCGTGACCAAGCTCTACCAAACCGGCACGCACCCAAGCCTTGAGAAGCTGCGCGAGGATGTTCCAGCCGGCGTGATGGAGCTTTTTGCGATACCCGGGCTTCGTCCCGATAAGATACTGAAGCTTTATCAGGCGCTCGGCGTGAACTCGTTGGCGGAGCTCGAGGCCGCAGCAAGAGAAGACCGCATACGCCCAGTCAAAGGCCTCGGCGCCGCGCTTCAGGCAAAACTCCTGCAGAACTTGGCCATCGTGCGAAGCGGCGAAACACAACTTCACCTGCACAAGGCCGCCGCGCTTCTCGAACATGCGGTCATATCGGTGAAGCAAGAGCATCCAGAGTTTTCGCGCGTCGACATTGCAGGTGACTTTCGGCGCGGTTGCGAACTCGTTTCCGACTTCGCCCTGGTAGCGCAGGGCAGAAAGTCGACTGGAAATGAGGATACAACCCTCAGGCTTGTTGTCACGGACAGGAAGCACTTTGGCGCGAGCCTGCTCGAAGCGACCGGTTCGGCAGATCACCTTGAGCAACTGAAGACGTTCGCGGCCGACAAGGGATTCACCCTAAACGCCGACGGGCTTCATCGCGGGAGAAAACTGATCGCGTCAGCGACAGAAGAAGAAATCTACCAAGCTCTAGACTTGCAGTTTATCGAGCCGGAATTGCGCGAAGGCAGGGACGAGATTGAGCGAGCCGCAAAGCGGAAGCTACCCGTTCTCGTTCGGGATGAAGATCTGCATGGCATCCTGCATTCTCACACGACCGCATCCGATGGCACCGAAACGCTTGAGGCAATGGCTGAAGCCACGCGTAGGCGCGGTTTCGAATACTATGGTGTCGCCGATCATTCGCAGTCCGCTCACTACGCCGGCGGCCTTTCGGTGCAGGAGATTGCTGAACAGCACCGCGAAGCTGACCGGCTGAACAAGGCATACAATGGAAAATTTCGCATACTGAAGGGCATCGAGGCGGACATCCTGGCGGATGGCGCGCTCGATTATCCGAATGATATCCTAGAGCAGTTCGATTTCGTCGTCGCGAGCGTGCACAGCCGCTTCAAGTTGCCGAAGAAGGAGCAGACGGAGCGCATCATTGAGGCGATCGGAAATCCTCGGACGACGATCATCGGGCACATGACCGGTCGCCAGCTGTTGCGCCGGCCCGGTTATGATCTCGACATCGACAGAGTCCTCAAAGCGTGTGCGAAACACGGCGTCGCCGTCGAAATCAACGCACATCCGTGGCGACTCGACCTCGACTGGCGCTGGCATCAAAAGGCACTCGATCATGGCTGCATCTTCAGCATCAATCCGGACGCTCATTCGATCCGCGAGCTCGACCACATGCATTGGGGTGTCGAGATGGCGCGCAAGGGCGGTGTCCCTGCGAAGCGGGTCCTGAACGCGATGCGTTTGGCTGCCCTCCTTGCGCATCTCGCACGCCGCAGGCAAACGCCATAAACTGCTTGTGCGCCCGGCCTATCAGCGCAGGAGTCCGTCCTTCTCAAAAAACTTCCCAGCCGCGCGAAAGGGAGTGTGAGTTCTCATCCGGGCCATAGCCAGCTAAATCTGCAGTTCCGCGACCGCTTCTTTGCGCGCGTTTCATAGCGGCCTTCCCCGCGGCTCGCCGCCTATTCTCTGCTGTCGCTGCCCGTGTTCGCCAAAGATGGCCTAGGTTATGGCCCATCACAGATCCTTCGCCAGACGAGGGCTATCTGGCCTCGCTTACACAGTTGCGCCCAGGGCCTGCATCAGGTCGTCAATGATGTCCTGAGGGTGCTCGAGCCCCACGGACATTCGCAGCAATCCGCCTGGCGCTTTGGACTTCGCACCCTCGACGGATGCGCGATGCTCGATCAGAGAGTGCGTCCCTCCAAGGCTTGTCGCACGGACAACAAGGCTGAGGCGGGCAGCCACCGCCATCGCGGCATCGGTTCCACCTTCGACGATAAAGGAAAGCATCGCTCCGTAACCGCTCATCTGCCGCGTAGCCAGATCGTGTCCCGGATCATCTTGCAGGCCTGGAAAGAGCACTTTCTCGACGCGTGGGTGAGACGCCAAGGCCTCGGCAACCTTCTGGGCGCCTTCACAATGAGCGCGCATGCGGATCGGCAATGTCTGCAGGCCCCGCAATGCCAGCCAACAGTCGAATGGCGCTGCGACGCTGCCCTTGTGTTTTTGGACCATCCGTAGCGACCGTCCGAGAGGCGATGAATGCGGCACAACAACGACGCCCGCCATCAGATCCGAGTGGCCGCCAATGTACTTTGTTGCCGAGTGCATGACCGCGTCCGCCCCAAGTTCAAGCGGGTGCTGAAGCACGGGCGTTGCCCACGTATTATCCACCGCCGCGATGGCGCCGGCCTCGTGCGCGATTTTGCAGATGGCCGAAATGTCGACAACGCGGATCATCGGGTTAGACGGCGTCTCGACCCACACGAGGCCAGTCCGCTTTGAGGTGACCGCATCGCGCACGGCATTCAGATTCCGCATATCGACCGCGGCGAAGTCGAAGCGAGAGCCGATATCCGTTTCGTCCATCAGCGAGCGGATGCCAAAATACATATCATCAGGAAGGACGATCCGTCCCGTCGAGGGATGGCTCTCAAAGACCGAAGCGATTGCAGCCATACCCGACGCAAAGGCTATTCCTTCGTGTCCGCCCTCGAGCGCGGCCATCGCCGACTCGAATGCATTACGTGTCGGGTTTGCATCACGCGTGTACTCGAACCCAAACGGAAACGAGCCGTCGGCGCCTCGCTCGAACGTCGTGCTGGTATGAAGCGGTAATGAAACCGCGCCCGTGGACGGATCGACAGCTCGACCGCTATGGATTGCCTTCGTTTCAAAGCGCACTGGCCAATTCCTCGATTTAAAGCGCGGTTGCAATTTCACGCCGGTCATTATATTGACCGTAAGCGAAGCGCGAGGCCAAGTCAATATAATGACCGACACCCCCACACCTTTAAAGACCGAGCAGGAGCTGGGCCAGGCGATTGCGATCCGGATCCAGGATCTGAGACGCGACCAAAACCTGACCCTCGATCGATTGGCCAAACTGACCGGCCTGTCGAAAGGGACGGTTGTCGCGCTTGAGCAGGGTAAGGCAAACCCGAGTATCGGCATCCTTTGCCGTCTGGCGGCGGCGTTTTCGCTGTCGGTCGCCGATTTGCTGAACGAGGCGTCCCTGGCTCCCGACCTCCCGATCGAACGGAGCGTGTCCAGGACGCTTTGGACGAGCGCCAAAGGCAGCCGGGCACAGCTTCACACATCGACCTCGGGACGCACGATGTTCGAACTTTGGAGCTGGGTCCTCATGCCGGGTGATGTGTTTGCCGCCGATGCGCACAGTCCCGATACGCGCGAACTGCTCTCGGTTACGCAAGGCGCCGTCACGGTCACGGTAGGCAGCCACGAGATCATCCTAAATGCAGGCGAGAGTGCGCGCCTCGTTACGGATCAATCCCACTCGTATGCCGCGGCATCTGACGTGCCCGCCCACTTCTCGATGGCGGTGCTTGAGCGCGGTGGACAGCGGGTTCCGGCACCCTCTTCGCAAGCAGCGACGTCGCCCCTGGCTGTCTCGCAAGTCCTCGCTGACCACTGACAACTGCCCCCTTCACGATAGGAGATCCACCTTTGTACGTTCCTCCGCATTTCGCCGTGCCCGATCAGAACGCCCTCTTTGATCTTATCGAACAACACCCGTTTGGTATCCTGATCACCCACAGCAACGGCTTCCTCGACGCCAATCATATCCCCTTCGAGCTCGACCGCTCAAAGGGCGACAAGGGCGTCCTCAATTGCCATGTCGCCCGTAAAAACCCGGTCTGGACGGAGGTTGCCAATGGTGATGAAGTCCTCGTCGTCTTCCGAGCGGCCGACGCTTACATCTCGCCGAACTGGTATCCCAGCAAACACGAATTCCATAAGCAGGTGCCGACTTGGAACTATCTCGTTGCCCACGCCCATGGTCGCATTACTGTTCGGGACGACGAGCGCTATGTGCGCCGCAACGTCGCGAAGCTCACTCACATGCACGAGGCCAACCAGCCGGCCCCGTGGAAGATGGGCGACGCGCCGAAGGATTTCATTGACACAATGGCCAAAGCGATCGTGGCCTTGGAGATCGAAATCACCAGCCTGGTTGGAAAATTCAAGCTCAGTCAGAACAAAGAGCTGCGCGACATCCAGAACGCCGGGGAGACGCTAACTGCTCAAGGCGCTGTTGAAGTGGGACAGGCGATGCTCGCGGCTGCGGCGGCCAAATCCCAATAGCATCTATCTTGTCCTGACAAAGCACAGGCGCGTGACCTTGAGAGAGAAAATGCTTCGGCTCGCCGGAAAGGGGACCAGCATCTCACCACCCGCGATGCGGCAGGTAGCACATTTCAATATCATGCCCCGCAATGACATGCGTGGCTCTTGATCCTGAACCTCCGAGGCACGAACGAGCCTCGGCGACATTTTGGTTCCCTGCACTCTTCCGCGCTTCAGAGGGCCGGCACGTAAATTTGCTCAGCGCTCGTAATCGTTATCATTCGAGCGCTGGGTCTTGCGGTCCTGCTCTTCCGACTGCCGTGCCTTCTGTTTGTTGGCGTCCTTCTGCTTGGCTCTCACCTTCTCCTGCTCGGTGCCGGTGCGCGGCTCCTCCGGCTGGCGGGGATCGTCCCGCGTTGGGAGATCTCGCCCTCGCGCCTCGCGCTCGGGGATTGGCTCCTCACCGCCACCACCACGACGCTGCTGCTGCCGCTCGAATTGCAGCCGCGCCAGACGGTCGTGCATCTTGTCGTTCACCTCTTCACGATATTGTTCGAACTGTCCTTGATGCGCCGGCGGCAGCGTCCCGCGCATATTGTCCAGAGCCTGATTGACGCGGGCCATCCGACGCCGCATTTCCAAGGGGGTTTGCGCCATATCCAAATCTCCTATCAGTGCATTCAATTCTCTCATACCGGGATGGGACAGGAAAGACTTCTGCCCCGATTGATCAGCTCCGCGATCCGCGGCAGGAGCTGGTTGCCCTTCCTCTGTCCGATCGCCACGAAACCGCAGAAAATTGTTGCCGATCAACTCCGCTGCCGTGAGAGCCTGACCGACTATGCCCGCGGTCCGCATCGTCGTCACAGTCTTTTGCCATGCGGCAGCGATTGCATCGCCGTTAACGACAATGGATTGCCCATCGATACGGCGTTGCCGCTTGGCCTCCACTCGCTCGATCGTCCTGGCGCTGACCTGGTAGCGCGGATCGCTCTGCGCGCGGCTATAGGCTCCGGCATGCTCCTTCGTGAATGGCCGCGTCATCGCATGATCCATGCGCCGCGTCGCCACCATCGCAATGCCGTTCTCGCGTGCTTTTTCCGCAAAAGTCTCGCGCCAGGCTGCGAGATCAGGCTTGTAGAATTTCAGGCGCTCGCCATCGGCTGACCGTGCCTGCACCATTGCATGGATATGGACGTGCTTGGTGTCCTTGTGATGCGCCAGGACGAACTTGTATCCTGGTGCTCGCTCCTCGAGCACGGCGCGCGCCGCAGCCATGACGGCGTTGGCATCGGTGCCGGCTCTCGCCGAGAAAAGCAGGTGATAGGCATTGCGGCGCTCACGCCCCGAAAACTGCGGGCGCCATTGTTCATAGACTGAAGCGGCAGCCTTCGTGGAGTTCTTCACCCCAGGCACGGGCTCACCATTTGCGTGGCGGACCTGGCTATGGGTGCGGATGAACTTCTGCAGGAAGTATTTCGCTTTGGGTTCACGGCTGACGGCCGCCATTACCTCTGCCTTGGCGACCACCCCCGCCGCGCCCATGGTTTCAGACAACCGCGCCTCGATCTTGTCGAGCGCCTTGCTGCGCGAATTATCCCGACCACCGGCCAGGACTCTCGCAAGCGGTCCAGCCCGCTCATCGGTGTGCGCGTAAACCTCCACCGTCTGCCCGTCCTGCGCATAGATGAACGGTTTTGCTCCAAAGGCCTTGTTCAGCGCCTCGCTCAAGGCGGCATCGGTGACCCCGCCGACGAACTCGAAACGAACCTCCAGAAAATTGGTATTTTCCAGGGGCGGTTCGAACGTCTCGCAAAGCGTCTCCAGGAACGCCTTTCTTGCGCCGCCTGTCGCAAGCATCTGCCCATCCTCGTCGAAAATCTCGATGTCGTGTTTCTCGCCTTTTTCGTCCTCGCGCTTCCCGATGTAATTGAGTAGCCGAGCAGCGGCTTCCCTGGTCGACGGAGGATTGGGCATGACCTTGAACACGGCAGGCTGCGCGCCCGCCGCATAGCCTGCCCGTGCCGCCACGGCCCGCGCCTGATAGCCCGTCCGCGCCGCTCGCCCTGTAGCGCTCGCGCGACCCGCACCACGGCCGCCGCCGCCGCGCCGCTTCCAGTCTTCCTCCTCCTCTTCCGGCCGGAAACCGGCGAGCGTGGCGCCATAGACCATGATCGGGGCGCTACCGGCCTTGTGCGAGCTCGCAGCAGCAGTGGCCTTTGGAGCCCCGCTGGACATCGAACCCCCCGACGCCCCCAATCCTCCCGGCGACGACAGAGGGGCGCTCCTGCCGCCACCTAGAGTCGAAGCGGCTTGTCCTTGCTCGAGGCGTCCGCCGCCACCGGTCAGCTCATAACTCTTCATCGCTTGGAATTCGCTGGCAGCGCGTCGGGCCCCCGTCAGGGACTTGTCGTCGTCCAGGTCTTCACGCTTCATGCCGGACCCGCCCCGCAGATAGCGTTCTATTTCGGCAGCGTAGCCAGCAAGACGACCGCTCATGGCTTGGCCTCCCTAGCCTTGCGAGACGCGACGGTCATCGTTTTCAGTTCCTCGCGAAACTGCCGCACGAGGTCGCCCACCGCGACCAGCGCCTGTTCAAGATCCTCGTCGTGGGCAACACGGCCGTCGTTCATCGCGCGCACGGCCTGATTGAAATTGATGCCGACGCGCCGCAGCTGATCGGTCATGTCCACGATCGCCGGCCGCAACGCCTCTGATGCGATAGGCAGATGCCCGACCTCTGCCCGCACGAGACGCCGCACGACCTCGCTGACGGTAACCCCGTCCCGCTCCGCAATGGCTTTGAGGTTGGCCAGCTCGTCAGCCCAAAACCGGATGTGCGTCACCTCGCCATAGCGTCGTGACGCGCTCTTTACCGCTGCTTTCTGGGCGTCTGCATCCATCTCTCAAGCCCGCTTGCGGGCGCTAAGGCCCGCTAGGGCCGCGCCGCCTATTTTGTGTGTATCACAAAATAGGCTATCCTGCCATTAGAAAGAGGGGGAAATTGTAGATACGGGCGGGGTTTTCTCACCAGCCTAGTTGTCAGCGGCAGCAGCGCGGGCGAAATGTTCCCATCGTGATTTGATGCGATGTGTCTATGATGTGCTGACGACTTGTTTCCATGTTAACATGGAAACATCGGCCTGAGATGCGTAGTTGGAAAGCGTAGTCGGAAATGCGCAGTCGATGGCCACCCGGACCCCTTCTTCCCTGAAGATAGCAGCTGCGCAAAACTCCCCCTTGAGCGAGCCCTTCGGTGCGCGCATGGGTTGCCAAACCAGTCTTCCCCGTCGACAATGTCACCATGTTTCGGACCGTGATTGTGCTTCATGTGTCCACGATGACTTGTTTCCTTGTTAACATGGAATCAAGGAGACAACGCGGGAAGGAGGCCCCATGATCATCTCCGCTGCGATCCCAAAGGGTGGCACTGGCAAATCGACGATGCTGCGCACCCTCGCATCCGTCGCGCTGCATCGGGGCTATTCGGTCACTCTTATCGACGGCGACCGGCGGCAGAACATGAACCGCTGGTTCCAGATGCTGGGCGAAGCTGGCAATCGTCCTGACAGGCTCCAGATGGTGAGCGCGATGACGCCGCAGGAAATCCTCCGCGCGGCAGCCACTCACAACGGCGAGCGTTCCGTCGTCTTGATCGATACGGAAGGCACCACAAATGACAACCTCATGGCCGGGCTCTTCGCGGCTGACATTGTCGTCGTCCCGGTCTATTTTGCCCTCGACGATGTGACCGCCGCCATCCAGATTACCGACCACTACATCCCGCTGGCGGTCGAGAGCAGAGGTAGGCCCCTGCCTGCGATATTCGTGCTGACCAAGCAGACCATCATCGATGGCAGGGCGCGAGCCCTGACCGAACTGCGCGCCATCATCCAGGCCAACGGGACACCGATTGCGGAACACGTCCTGCACAACCGCGTTGCCTACCGCGACCTTCAGACCGGGCAGACCCTGTACAGCCCCGAGGTGCCCGACGCGAAGGCGATTGCCGAGAGCGAAGGGGTCTTCGACGACCTTCTGCAAACCTTCATCGAAGCCACAAGGAACGCGGCATGAGTGAAGAAACCGCACCTAAAGCCGGTGACGACAAGAAAGCCCGCATGATGAAGGCGATCTCCACGCAGCCGCCGGCGCTGCCCAGCATGTTCATCCCACAGAAGGCCGAGCCATCAGGGATCAAGGAGCAAGCTACGCCCCAGATGCAGGAACCGACAAAGCCATCCCCGGCAGTCGGGCCTGATTTCCGTAAGCTGCTGCGGCAGGGTCAGAAAAAGGACCCCATTGCCGGAAAGAAGATTCGCGAGGAGGAGATGATCCGCTGCGGGTACTATCTGACGGCAGTGGAGCAGCGCCAGTTCAAGTTGCTGGCGATCAGCAACGGGCACAGCATGACCGAACTGCTGCGAAAGGCCGTGCAGGATTATATCCGCGTTCATAAGTACAAACTGCCAAGGGAATAATCGGCGGTATGGAGTCGCTGTCGCATGCTGTGACGGGTGATGTTCGTGGCTCTTTGCGGCGCGCAAAAAAAGGGCCCGCAACGGAACACTCCGTCGCGGGCCCTGAGATGTGTTTGCCTACTTGGGTTGGTTGAGGTGTTTCAGCACCTGGCCGAGGATTGTGTCTCGCACCGGACGCCCGCTGGCTGCCGCTTTGTCGTCGAACAGCTTTGCGGCCAGTTTGGGCGACAGCGGGATGAAGTCGTAGCCGTGTGAGACGGCTGCGCGGTGAAGATCCTCAAGCGTTTCGAAGGCGCGATCGTGGGTGCCGAGCCAAAGACCGGGCTCGTCGGTTTCTTCGTGTGGGAACGCCTGCAGGAAGTAGGTCCGAAGTGGTGGATCGTAGCCGATGACAGCGTCTGGGTCCGAGCGGCCCTGTCCGGGGACGGTGCCAATGACAGTGATGGTGTAGCGGCTCATTGCAACCTCCTATTGCCGGTGGGGAGCCGGCCCCTTGCGGGGCCGGCCACTGATGCCTCACTGGGGGTTGTTCCAGAGGATGACCTTCTTGTTTTCCTCGCCACCCGGGGCGGGAGCGAGATTGCCGAAGATGACGCCGATCTCGGGGGCCTCTAGCTTGACCGAGAGGTATTCCTCGCCCGAACGCTGGGAGATGCGGTGCCAGCCGGCTCCGATCTCGAAGCCCGTGCGCTTGTTGACGATCCGGTAGTCGGGGGCGTCCTCGCGCGACTTGTTGGTGTTCGGGATCAGGGTGATCGGGGCGTTGACCCGGAGCGTGGCGAAGACGCCTTCCATCGAGCCGTCGGCCTTGGTGGTGAGGTTTGCGATCGTGGTGGCCATGGTAGTTCTCCTTCGGTTGCATCGGGACCATTCCCGATGGCGCCAAAGGAGAGGGCCGTCCTGCTGCGGTCATCTCGGCGAAAATTCTGGAAAATTCTATTTGCCGAAAAATTGCGGGCAGGAACTTCGCCTGCCCGCAGACAAAAACAGAAATCGAATTTTCCTGAATATTCGCCGAGTGTACCCCCAACGGGGGTTGACCGCACAAAGCAGGCGGTCGTCTACAAAGGCGACATGAAACGGGAATGGCCCCGGATGCGACCGAAGGAAAAGAACTCAGGCCGCCATCGCTAGACCGCCGACGCAACGCTGCCGGATCGCAGGAACATGCTGCAGCCTCTCGGGTCATGTCGTCGGCATCGCCAACACATCGAACAGCAGCCCGGCGCGTGGCCGCCTTGCATGTTCGGTCTCGCGGCAGAGTGGTCTCGAGATCGGAGCCGGCTGGCAGCGGCCTTCACGCCCCTCGGGGACGATACCGCGCAGTCAGGTTGGATGACCCGGCAAGCCAGGATGTTGTTCGGCACGCTTGCACCGCTTCAGAGGCGAGAAGCGTCAAGATGATCATCCGCACAACGCCCCGCGGCTCTGCGCGTGGACCGGTTTCGAAAGGGGCCGGCTCCGTCCGCACATACAGTGGATTAGGCGGCGCGAGCCTGATCAACATATCGGATTGAACCCGCCGGGCTGTCGGCAGCCATCATCCTGGCAACGTTAGACGCTCCTCCGGCATCATGCGGGCTTCGGCTTGGCGGCGAATGTCCGAACCGGCATGGCGGAGCATGGCGCACCAGTCCTCCACATTGTACGTCGTTGCCATCCGGCCCCTGGCCAGATCGTAAATGACGCACGGCTTGTTTGCGATGGCGAGCCGAAGCACGTTGACGGCCGTACCGGGTGATGCGCCGTCCCAGACCATCATGCCAAAGTCGGCGCGCCGCGCCATCTCCCGGTCCTTGGCGGCGTCGTACCAAGATCCATGAGTGCCTCCAGGTGACGGGACATGGTAGGCGGCCCAGTCGCCCAGATTGTTGCGGGGTTCCTTGCAGGCATGGAAGACCCCGACATGCTCGTACTTGTAGCCCGCGAGCAGGCCCTGCGCCTCGGCATCGGCTCCCGACGCGTCGCCAACCAGCACGCCGTGCTCGGCAGCAACGATTGCGCCGATGCGAGCGATGGCAGGTTCCGGCAGCTCGAATATCTCGCGTGATCCACCTATGAATATCATCGACATGGTGACTTTCCCTTCTCTCCCGCGTCCCCCGCCCCGCGCCGGCCGCCCTCTCCCTTGGCCCTGCGCGAGGGATCGTCACCCGAAGGCCGAGACGGCAAAGCCGGCTCGGGAAGCGGCGGGACGCCGCGACGAGAGCCCGGCGGGCCGCAGGCCGGCGCGCCCGGATCCTGCAGCTGCCGGAGGCGTTACGCGCATCTGGCTAGTGGCGCTTCGCGCTTGGAGCTAGTGGTCTTGTCGGCCAGCCAGAGGCTCCCGTCCTGGATCGAGCGCATGGCCGCGAAAAGAGAACGTCAATCCAGACGGCTGACGCGGCGGCCCTCGCTGCGCGCTTCGATAAAGGCGCCTGCGATCTTCATCATGAATGCCTTGCTGAAACGACCGAGGGGCTTACCGTCGGCTTCGATGTACCAGGAGCGTTCGGCAATATCGTAGTTGTATTCGTCAACCACGATCCAGCAGCGTTTGAGATCGGTCAGACCGGCGCGGCGGCACTCGATAGCGGAGACTTCCAAACCGACCCGATCCCTGGTCGGTGGCTGGGTGGTTATAGCCAGGAGCGCGAGATGGGTCAGGCCATCTCTTGCGCCGCGGACAGCGATGACCACGCAGGTCGGCCGGCTCTTGCGGCCTTCCGTTTCGCCGCGCTCGTATTGCCATGCCCAAAGATAAGGATAGGAGATCACCTGACCGGGCAGAAATCTACCGCTCATCATCGTATCCTTCCCCGCGCGCCAATCGGTCGATCTCGGCGGCGAAGAGTTCCGTGTGTTCCTCCGGCATCTCGGCGACATGGTATGCGCGGCGGGGATCGCCGCCGATGCGCATCCGTTCGTAGTGCTCGTAACTCATCAGCACGAACCGGGGTTTCCGGTGCTTGGTGAGAATAACGGGTTCGCGGCTGGCAATGTCGGTGACGTCGCCAACCTGCTTGTTGAGATCCCCCGTCGTGAACTGGCGCATGGCTGGACTCCTTGATCAGCCTCCATATTATCTGGATTTTCTGGATTTGCAAGAAAACGGCGCTCACGCGCCGCCCTCCGCGAACCGCCAGACGGGGATCCCGAGCCGACGGGCCTTGTCGGCAAGGTTGTCGGTAATACCGGAGCCGGGAAAGACGATCAGGCCGTAGGGCACGACCGAGAGAAGCTGGTCGTTGCGGCGGAAAGGAGCTGCCTTGGCGTGCCGGTTCCAGTCCGGCTTGAAGGCGATCTGCGTGACCTTGCGGTTCTCGGCCCAGCAGGCGGCGATGCGCTCGGCGCCGCGCGGGCTGCCGCCGTGGAGCAGGACCATGTCGGGATGTTTTTCGCGGGCCTTGTCGAGCGCGTCCCAGATCCGGTCGTGATCGTTGCAGTCGAGGCCGCCGGCGAAGGCGATCTTGGTCCCGGCTGGAACGAGCACCTCGGTTTCGGCGTGGCCGCGGGCGGCGAGGAAGTCGCGGCTGTCGATCACCGAAGCGGTCATCGCCTGGTGACTGACCTTGGAGCCGGTGCGCGGTCGCCATGCCGATCCGGTTTGTGCCTCGTAGAGGTCGGCTGCCTCATCGCGCATGATTTCCAGCACGTTGCGGCGCTCGATATAGGTGATGCCCTCGGCCGTGAGCCTTTCCAGCTCGACCGACTTCACCTCCGAGCCGTCCTGCTCCTGCTGACTCGAGCGCTGCGCCTCCTCGTTGCGGTCGAGGCTGCGGGTGACACGCTCGGCGGCACGGTGGAAGACGTTTGCGAACGACCAGAGCAGGTCGTCGAGATCGGGTTCGAGCCTGGTGTCGCCGAGCATGCCGGCGAAGGTTTCCACGATCCCGGCAAGGCCGGCCCGGATCACCTCGTCGTCGGGAAGTGGCCGAGGGTCAGGTTCGTCCTGATGCGGGCGATGGCCGTACATCTGCAGTTCGAGGATGACGCGGTCGGTCGGCGAGGAGGCGTGGGAGGGCTCGTAGGCGTCGTCGAGAGGAATGTCGTAGGTCATGGCGGTGTCTCCGTCGGTTGTAGCCGCGCCTATCGCGGCCTGACAGCGCATCCCGGCCGCGCACCGGGCGCGGCCGCACCGAAGGCCGAAGCGCGAGCGGAGGACGGCGCAGCCGTTGCGGCCGTGACCGGGGGGTGGCAGGGGTCGCCTCTCAGGCAGGCCGCGGGCGCGGCCTCTCCGGCGGACCGCCGCCATGCCTGCGAGACTTCCGGTGACGCCGGCTCTGCCCGCCTGCCGGCCAGGGGCCGCTCATCCGGACGGCAGGAAAAGACCGGCATCCTCCGGGACGAGTTGATCGCGGAGCCATGCCGCGAGGTGGGCTTGGCCGAGATGGCGCAGGTCGTCGTTGAAGTCGCCAAGCTGCGGCCGCAGCGCCAGAGCGAGAATCCCGGCCTCCCCTGCGCGCTGGCTGAGACGCTTGATGCCGTGCCGACCGGCGGCGTCCGCATCGGCCGCGATGTAGAGGCGACGGCAGCCAGGCGGGAATGTCAGACCGGCGAGGTGATTGGCCGAGGTGGCCGCAGCCACCGGCAGCGCCGGCATCACCGTGCGGAGCGAGGCCATCGTCTCGAAACCCTCGCCGGCGGCCATGATCGGAACGGGCGTGCCGGGATCGAGGCCGAGCCAGATGCCGTTGCCCAGGAGATGGCCGAGCGAGCGTCGCGGATCGGCGATCTGCGCCTTGCCGTTGCCGTCCGGAGCGAGCCAGGTGCGCTGGAGGCCGGTGATGCGTCCGTCCAGACTGGTGACGGCCGCGATCAATGCAGGCAGGGTCCGCGTCTCGCCGGTCGCGAGATCCCGGTAGTAGCAGCCGGGGTGGAAGCGCAGAGCGCGCTCACGGGCGGCAAGCAAGATGCCGCGGGCGGCAAGGTAGCGTTCGGCCAGCGTGCCGGTGATCGGCTGCGACATGCCAAACAGGCGACGCGCGGCGTCGGGGGAGCCGCGTGCCGCGGCGGGCTGGCGCTGGATACCGGATGGTCGGGACTGGGGTTCTGGCCGTGGGATGGCGAGGAAGCGACGTGCTTCATCCGCGACTTCGCGGAAGTCGACCAGACCACAGCTTTCGCGGATGACATCGAGCAGATCGCCAAATTCGGAGGTCGCCTCATCGGTCTTATGTTGAACTGCACATAAGGTCGAATATGTTGCGCCGAAGGTTATGTTGCGCCGCCACGATTGGGCGCTGTCCCGCAGGCGATCGACGGCTTTTGCGCAACATAATGTCAGCGCGCGGGAG
>NZ_JAMYLH010000037.1:0-49974 GCF_040317925.1 Mesorhizobium sp. M1348
CCGCGAAGCTCGCCCACGCCGCCGGGCGCGAAGTGTCGATGACCTTGTCGGACTCGTTCTGCGTCGACCGCTACCGCGACGAGTTCCTCGACCTGATGCGCTCCGGCACCGTCGATATCGTCTTTGCCAACAGTCACGAGATCAAGTCGCTCTACCAGACCGCGTCTTTCGACGAGGCGCTGGCCCAGATCCGCAAGGATTGCAAGATCGCCGCCGTTACCCGCTCGGAAAAGGGCTCGGTGATCGTGCGCGGCGACGAGACCGTGACCATCAATGCGACCAGGATCCGCGAGCTGGTCGACACCACCGGCGCCGGCGACCTCTATGCCGCCGGCTTCCTCTACGGCTACACGCAAGGCCGCAGCCTCAAGGATTGCGGCGATCTCGGCTCGCTGGCAGCCGGGCTGGTCATCCAGCAGATCGGCCCAAGGCCACGGCAGAATCTGCGCCGAGAGGCCGAGCAGGCGGGATTGCTGTAGGTGGCGAGCCAAGAACCAGCTGCCCAGCCTCCTTAATCCAGCCCGAGCCTTTTCTTCAGTTCCGCATTCTCCTTGCGGAGACGATCGGCAAGCAGGCTCTTTAGCCGCTTGTTTTCTTCCTCGAGCGCGACGAGATCCTTCAGCCCGTCACTGTCCGCCGCCGGCGCCGCCGCCTTCTTCCAAAGATAATATGTCTGTTCCGAGATGCCGGCTTGCTTCACCGCGCTCTTGAGAGTAGCGCCGCCGCCGATCGAGGTCTCGATCTGCGCCAGCTTCTGGGCACGATCCTTCGCGGAGTAGCTCTTTCGGCCTGTTCGCGCTGACGGCGGTGCTTCAGTGGTCGCGGATATCGGCTTGGCGCCCTCCTTGCGGGCAGGCGCGCTCGCCTCAGCTTCTGGCTTCCTCGACCGCCGCGCTCTCGTCTTCGGTTTTGGCGTTTCCGCTTTGTCTGCCGGTGCGCTAGGAACTACTGCTGACTCGGTTTCCAGGGGATTGGCCATGAAATGCTCCACTCGCGGTTTTTGCAAAGGTTCAGCATCAAGGGCCACTACAGTAGAGTCAATAAGCTGACGATTTAACGGCTCGACTTCCTTTGTTGTCTCGGCCATCGCCGCGGCGATGTCGAAATTGCCCCAGATGGAACGTGCGGATTTTTGATAATTGCGCTTTTGTTTGACTTCCACGGTGAATGGTCGCGTCTGCCGCCTCATAGTTCCTTCCTGAATAGGAGAATGAAGTCGCCGCTCGAATTTTTGGCGCTTGCTGCTTAGCGCGGAGCATTATCGTATAGCCGCTCAACGGGCAAGTGATGCCGGTCTTCGATGGCTGACCCATCTGGGGAGATTTGAGCGGCTTCGCGCGTCCTGCGCATGCCTGTAAGAGCCTGACTCGAAACTCGACGCACGACGTGGAGCTGCCATGCGGCGAAGCATGAGGGGGATCGAGGCGATGAAGATCCATGCCTCGGCGCTGGCGATGGTCGCCTCGAAGTCTTTGGCGAGCCGGCGACAACGTCCCAGCCAGGCGAAGGTTCGCTCGAGGACCCATCGTCGTGGCAGCATCTCAAAGCCCTTGGCTGCGTCGGAGCGCTTGATGATTTCGATGGTCCATGTGCCGAGATTGGCCAGAGCCTGCGACAGTTTTTCTCCGGCATAGCCGGCGTCGGCGAACAGATGGCGCAACCAGGGATAAGGCCGTCGAATGGAGGCGATGACGCCGACTGCCCCATCCCTGTCCTGGAAGTCGGCTGCGTGCACCCTCAGCCCGACCAAGTGTCCCTCGCTGTCGGTAATGATATGGCCCTTGCAGTCTTTGACCTTCTTGCCGGCGTCGTTACCGCGCAAACCGGCAACGTCCGTGGTCTTTGCCGATTGGCTGTCGATGACACCGGCGCTCGGGTTCGCCTCGCGACCAAGCGCCAGGCGTGCCGCAGCCACCAAGTGGAAGTTGATGGTCTTCCACAGCCCGTTGTCCCGCCAGGCATAGAAATAGCGTTGAACCGTCGAGACCGGCGGGAACCGATCCGGCAATGCCCGCCATTGGCAGCCGGTCCAGGCGATGTAGAGGAGCACGTCCACGACCGCCCGAAGTTCTGTCGTCCGCGGTCGTCCCGTTGTCTTCGTTCCCGGCAGGAACGGCTCGAGCAACGCCCATTCCCTGTCCGTCAACGCGTTTGCATCTCGCTGCCCCGCGCGGCAATATCGCCGGCGGGTGGTCTCCGTCCAAGCCATGTCGTTATCCCGTTCAAGTCTAGACAACTCAAGCGAATCACAACGGACGGGGCCACTCAACCGTTTCCACCCCCAAAACCGAGTTTCGGGTCAGGCTCTAAGGGCAAACACCATGCCATTGTGGGTGGTGGTTTGCGTGGCGAGACACGCCTGGTAAGGACCCTCGTGGTTCCGGTACGGCCCCTGATATCGTGGTCGCAATTGGGGTGGTAATGGTTTGGCGGGATTTGCTGACGCGAGAAAACGGTGTCGCTGCCGCCGCCGCAAACCTTCCTCGATGAAATCGCCGCCACTGCAGCCCTTTTCGCCTGCTTCACACCAATTGCAGGCGTAGGTTTCAGGATTCACGCCGTTTTTGCCGGTGGCGCAATACGGCGTCGGAAAATTACCCACATTGAACTGACCTTGAACATCGGCAAAGGCGATGCAGGCCTTCTTCCCTGTCTTGAACCAGCAACTGATCGCGTGCAGTCATCCGGATAAGCCGCCCCGCCGGAGGCCAAGCTGACTTGGTGACACACGAACGCATTATTGTCTTCCGGTCTGGCGGCAACAGTATCAGCAGGACGGCAAAGCTGACCGGCTGCAGCGAAGCGCAGGTGAAGCGCTGGGCTCGACATCAGAAGGAAAGCGGGAAGCAGGAAATGTTGTCGCAAAAGTTGAGTTCTGCGAGGTGCAAAAGTCAGTTGCAAATCGTCGCGACAGAGGCTCGGCAGCTCCCCGAAGTAGCCATTTCAGATTGCTTGCAGGTGCGGATAAAGTCCTTTATGCATCGGCACATGATCAAGTCCGCGCTCATCGCTGCAATCTATTATGCGACGCTTCCATAAGGAGCGGCGCGTTTCGATCATGCCTTGAAACAAGCCGCCGTCAGGCGGCTTTGTTCATTGAGAGGACCCCCTGGCGGCAATACCAGGAGGATTCCCTATGGCACTTCCCGATTTATCAACCGGTCATTCCAAACCATATTCGGCGGCTTTGAAGACGCTCATTGAGCGCGGCTATGTAAATCAAGGGACCGACCTGCCGGGTGTCGATGCCGCCTTTGAAGCAGGCATCGTACCCGCTTACGCTGGTTTCGATGCGACGGCTGACAGTCTTCATGTCGGCCATCTTCTTCTGATCATGGCGCTTCGTCATCTTCAGCAGACTGGCCATAAACCCATCGTTCTCATTGGGGGTGGGACCACCCGCATCGGCGATCCCAGCTTCCGTTCGGACGCGCGGCCGATGCTGACGGACGAGCGGATCGCCGCCAACATTGAAGGGATCAGAAAGGTCTTTGGCCGTCTCCTTGTCTTCGGAGACGGCCCGACGGATGCCGTGATGGTGAACAATGCCGACTGGCTGGACAGCATTCGTTGGATCGACATGCTGAGAGACGTCGGCAGGCATTTCTCCGTCAATCGGATGCTCTCTTTCGACAGTGTGAAGTCGCGGCTGGAAAAGCAGGAGAATCTGAGCTTCTTAGAATTCAACTACATGATCCTCCAAGCGTTCGACTTCCTTGAGCTAACCCGCCGGACCGGTTGCCGTTTGCAGATGGGTGGAGCCGACCAGTGGGGGAACATCATCAATGGCATCGACTTGATACGGCGGACGGATGGAAAGGAAGTCTTCGGAGTGACTACGCCGCTTCTGAAGACTCCTTCAGGTGTCAAGATGGGTAAGACGGCTGCCGGAGCTGTGTGGCTCAACGAAGATCGCCTTTCACGATTACTGGCAATTCTGGCGTAACACGGAAGACGCTGATGTCGTTCGGTTTCTGAAGCTTTTCACCGATCTGCCGATGAACGAGATCGAGCGATTTGGACAGGCTGAAGGAACCGAGCTAAACGCCGTCAAAGAACGTCTCGCCAACGAAGCTACGGCCCTGGCACATGGAACTAACGCCGCCAAACAGGCGGAGGCCACGGCTAGCCAAGCATTTGGGCAGGGCGAAGCCGCAGAGGGGCTACCGACGCTTCATCTAAATGACGCCGAGGGGTTGGCCGGAGTAGCCCTTGTGGATTTGCTGGTACGCGCCGGATTGACCTCCTCCAAAGGGGAAGCGCGAAGGGCGATCTCGGGACGAGGTGTGCGGATCAACGGCAACGTTGTCGAGGTTGATACAATGATATCTTCCCAAGACCTCCCGATCCGGCTTTCGCTCGGCCGGAAGCGCCACACTGTTGTAAAGTAGGGTTTCAGCAAATGCTGTCGCAGAAATTCTGCCCGCTTAGCGGATATTGCAGACATTCGCGTCGAGTTCCCTGAGGAATGTCGAGAGACACTCCTCAGGGGGTAGTTAAGGCCGCCAAGTTTTCTGGGTTAGCAGGCGCGCCACTGTGGCAGCTTGGCTTGTATGGCGAGGCCATGGTTGAGTGAGGCGAACCAAATCCAGCCCCGCGGTCGATCCCGAAGCTTCCCACAATGGCGAAGAGAACATCTTCACTGGTTCCCTTTCAGCACAAGACCTTCCGTTCGCTATGGTCGGCTGCACTCATTTCGAACCTTGGCACCCTAGTGGAAGGTGCGGCGGCAGCTTGGCTGATGACGAGCATCGCCACCTCCCATGGAATGGTGGCGCTCGTCCAGTCATCGACCACCCTCCCCTACATGATCTTCTCGCTCGCGGCGGGAGCGCTCGCGGACAAGTTTGACCGTCGCCGGATCATGTTGACTGCGCAACTGCTGATGGTCTGCGTATCCGCCTTCCTGGCGTTCCTGACCTATGCGGGGAATGACACCCTGGACCCTTCTGGGTCTCACCTTCCTAATCGGCTGTGGTTGGGCATTGCACGATCCCTCTTGGCAAGCCTCCATGGGAGATATCCGAACACCTGCCAAGCGGGGTTGCGCTCAACGGCATGAGCTACAATCTCATGCGCAGCATCGGGCCGGCGATTGGCGGCATAATCGTGGCCACGGCCGGTGCGGCCTTCGCGTTCCTCTTCAACGTCCTTTGCTACTTCGCTCTGATCGCTGCGCTGTTGCGATGGAAAGCCGAACGGGCACGACAAGCGCTGCCGCGGGAGGCTTTCGGCAGTGCGATGGCGGCGGGCTTCCGTTACGTGCTCTTGTCGCCGAACCTTCTCAAGGTGATGTGCCGGAGTTTCATTTTCGGCCTCACCGCCGTTGTCATTTTGGCTCTCCTGCCGTTGGTCGCTCGCGAACAGATCAAAGGGACCGCAGTCACCTACGGCGTGATGCTCGGCTTCTTCGGCCTGGGAGCGATTTGCGGCGCGCTCCTCATCGGGCGGGTCCGAGAAGTTCTCTCCAACGAATGGGTCATTCGCGGTGCGTTCTTTGTATTGGCGATCAGCTGCTTCTTTCGGGCATGGAGCGAGCACGTTGGGCTGAGCTGTCTCAACCTCATGCCAGCCGGTGCGGCCTGGATTCAATCATTCTCGCTGTTTAACGTCACAGTGCAGCTTTCGGCGCCGCGGTGGGTGGTTGGACGCGCCCTCTCTCTATCAGACGGCCACATACGGCGGCATGGCGGCGGGAAGCTGGCTTTGGGGCGAACTGGCGGATGTCCAAGGTGTTTCGGGAGCCTTGCTCGTCCGCCAGCTGGTTCTTGTCATTGGGGGACTGATGGGCATCCTTCTGCGTCAGCCGGATTTTGAAACGCTCAATCTGGATCCGACCAACAAGTTCAGCGAACCGACGCTGCAACTTGACCTGCGGCCACGAAGCGGTCCGATCATGGTGATGGTCGACTATCGTGTCGATCAGAGAGATCCAGACTCGCCCACAATAATTATCTGAATTTCAGCAGTAATTTTTGATCGCCCATTCGTGCTGTGTACCAGCCCTGTGTCTTGCGCAAGTGGTCACGAACGGCTGCCGGAGCCTCGAAGACGCCCTAAAAACACATGCTGCGATTTTTGAACACGCTTGACGATTAGATTAATTCATCCACAATGCGTGTGTTGAACACGCGAGGTGAGTTATGAACATGAAAGAGCTTAGGGTTCGACTGGGCATGACTCAAAAAGATTTGGCAGAGCAGATGGCAACGACGCAACAGACTGTGGCCCGTTGGGAAACAGGCAAAACGCAGTTGAACGTCGAGCAGATCAAGGACCTTTGTCTCACGTTGAAATGCACGGTCGAGGAGCTGCTGGGCTGGAAGATTGATGTCGAGGAGTGGCGCACGAGCCCGTTTGCAATTGCCGATGCCGAAACGCGATACGGCACGCTCAGAATCAAGACGACTGTTGGCAGCCGCCAATATCCTATCGATGAAAAGGCGCGTGAATCGATTTTACGTCAGTTGAAGGAACTTCATAATCTTCGTAGAAATAACACAAGCAGGCCATGGCTGTATTGTTGGAGCCTTGACAACAAAATACTCTTGATAAATCCGCAATATGTCCGCACCATTGAGCTTATCGGTGAAGATGTAGAGGAGATGCCAGAGTATTATCATCCAGAAATCTATCGGGCTTTGGATGACTGGGATAAGGGTGAGGTTTCAGGAAAGCTGAAGAAAGAATGCGATGCCATCATCGCAGAGATGGGTGATCAGGAAGCCGTGCGCATGGCCTCCTATGTTCGCGTCACATATGACGACGGAGAAGATGAGTGGAACTTCTTGGATGAAGAAACCGCTACGACTTTCTTCGGATTGGAAGCTGCGACCTTTGACGTTCCCCAGTGTAGTTTCGCCGAAGTGGAGGAAGAAGGTTACTACCGAGCGCGATACGCCAACCTTGATCGCGTCGCGGTGATGGAGGTTCCAAGCGACCGTTATCACAGATTGACCGCGCCCGAGGAAGCTTAGAACCATCCACGAAGGGCGCATGTTACATCTCGACCTTGCGTGGTGCGTTTTCAGTACGAGATGACGTTAAGCGTAGGTAGTGGCAGGTAAGAGTGCTCGACCAGAAGCTCAACTGCCTCCTCAATATCGCTGCCGATGTGCCGCAGGACACGTCCACGGGAGCGTGGATAGGCGTGAAGTTCCTGCACTCCACGGTCCGCTCTCCCATCGCCGGTGTGTGCCCGACGCCATCTTGTGGACGAGCTTGGCCGCCTGCACCCGGTTGTATTCCGGCTTGCGGTCCGCCTGGGGGGCCGCCGCGATGGCTATCTCCATGTCAATCGGCGCCGAACTTTGACTGCCCGCTGCTTTTGATGATTTGGCGAGGTCCCGCGCATAATCAGTCTTGGTCTTCTCCTTGAGGCCCTGTGTCGCGAACTTGTGGTCCAGCAGGGCAAACAGGTCCAAGTCCCCCTCCGCCCGTGGCGCTGGCTTGCCCTCACCGCCCTCGGCTTCCAATTGGGGAACCGCTTCTGCGCGCTGCACCGTGGCGATTGTCCGCCCAAGACGCATCACAAGATCGAACGCCAAACCGTGCGCGTGCACGACGATTTGCCGCTCAGGCCTCATTTGGACAGGACTTGAGCTGGCCCGGTGGTTTGAGCCGGGTTATCTTGAGCCGGTGGGCTGCGAACAAGCAGTTCGAGACATTGGCCTCGATCACTTCGCAACAGGCCGCTGCGCCGGGCCTCGGGGTGCTCCCCTCGAAATCGTTGTGTCGTATCACCGAGGGCATCACGGCCAACAGTTTCCACATGGGCAACAGCCTCGCCATTGAGCCGGATGTGGTCGCGAGCAGATCACCAACGAAGCGGTCGGAAGCTCGGAGCCGAAGTTCGACGCCGAGGTGGCGTTCGCATGATGCGGGAAGCAGCACCACGGCGCTTGCCGGTCGTTTGCCGCCGGCAGCCGACGAACTCCTATCCTCCTGGACAAGGGCGCCGTGCGTCATTGCTTTGATTTACCGGCCGCTCAAGGCTTCCACAGTTTTCGCTTTCGAGGCGACCTTTGCAACATGCCAACGGAAATTTAACATAACGACATAAACATTTCTTTATGCGGCGTTGACAAAGAAGCGAACTGCTGTAATTGTCTCCCGCGTCGTGGTTCTCCGTACGGCGCTGCCGCAGCGGAGCTAAGAGGGAAGCCGGTGCGATGCCGGCGCTGCCCCCGCAACTGTTAGCGGCGAGCCAACCCCACTCATGTCACTGAGGCGAATAGCCTTGGGAAGACGGGTAGAGGCTATGACCCCGCGAGCCAGGAGACCTGCCACGGCGAATTACGTCCACGGGCGGGGTGTCTCGGTGGCCGCTGCAGCCTGGCGTTCGTGCCGGCCTGCTAGCGCCTTCCTTGTCACCGACGCCCCAACCATCGGGGTCTGGCATGACTGTCTCTCAGCAAATTCCTGTAGCAACGCTCGGCGTGCCCCGCTTCGGTCGTCGGCGAGAACTGAAATTCGCGCTTGAAAGCTACTGGTCCGGAAAATCGTCCGCTGCCGAGCTTCTCACGACCGCGAAGGCGCTCCGTGCCGCTAGCTGGGAGGAGCAGCACGATCGCGGCGTGTCGAAAATCCCGTCGAACGACTTCTCGCTCTACGACCATGTGCTCGACACCGCAGCCATGGTCGGCGCCGTTCCATCCCGTTACGGCTGGAATAGCGGCGAGGTTCCACTTGACATCTACTTCGCAATGGCGCGGGGCAACCAGGGTCAGACGGAGGATTGTCGACACGCTGGTCACCACCAGGCGGCTCATCGGTCTGATGTAACCGCGATGGAAATGACCAAGTGGTTTGACACCAACTATCACTACATTGTGCCGGAACTCAACGATGATCAGACGTTCGCCCTCTCGTCGACGAAACCGGTCGATTACTTCATCGAGGCTAAAGCTCTCGGCGTTCACACACGCCCAGTCATCCTTGGACCGATCACCTTCCTCAAGCTGGCGAAATCGCCTGCCAAAGGATTCGATCCCATCGCGCTCCTGCCGCGGCTGCTGCCCGTCTACGAGCAACTCCTGCAGAGGCTGAAGCTGTCTGGAGCCGACTGGGTGCAGATCGATGAGCCAGCGCTTGTCCTCGATCTGAACCCGAACGAACGAGCTGCGTTCGAATTCGCCTATGGCCAGCTGTCGAAAGCCGCGCCCGAGCTGAAGATCATGCTGGCTACCTATTTCGGGCCGCTGGGAGACAATCTCGAAACCGCGGTTTCTCTGCCCCTGGCCGGGCTGCATATTGATCTCGTGCGCGCTCCCGAGCAGCTGGAAACGGTGGGTCGGCTCGCACCGAAGGATCTGGTGCTCTCGCTTGGCTTGATCGATGGCCGCAACGTCTGGCGTGCGAACCTGCCCGCCATTCTCGACCGCATCAAACCGATCGTCGCCGGCTGGCCCTTGGACCGCGTCGAGATCGCGCCTTCTTGCTCGATGCTGCATATACCGATCGACCTCCGCATGGAGACGGAACTCGACGCGGACATCAGGTCGTGGCTCGCCTTCGCGGCCCAGAAGACCGACGAGTTGGTGTTGCTTGCCCGGGCCCTGTCCCAAGGCAGGGATGCGGTGGCAGGCGCGTTGAAAGCGTCTGCCGAGGCTGCCGCCACTCGCGTGACATCCACGAAGATCCATGACCCGCTGGTTGAGGGGCGGATCGCCAGCATTGACGACAGCATGAAGCGACGAGAGAGCGCTTTTGCCGAGCGCTCCAGAGTCCAGGCCGGCACGCTCGGGCTGCCGCCGTTCCCGACGACGACCATCGGGTCCTTCCCGCAGACGCCGCAGGTACGCAGGGCGCGGGCCGCTCATGCGAAGGGCCAGCTGAGCTATGTCGACTACGAGACCTTCCTGAAGAAGGAGATCGAGGCTGCAATTCGCTGGCAGGAAGAGATCGGGCTGGACGTGCTGGTGCACGGTGAGTTCGAACGAAACGACATGGTACAGCATTTCGGCGAGCAGCTGTCCGGCTTCGCCTTCACCCAGCATGCCTGGGTGCAGAGCTATGGGTCGCGTTACGTGCGCCCCCCCATCATCTTCGGCGACGTATCGAGGCCCAAGCCGATGACGCTGCGCTGGTGGCAATTCGCCCAGTCGCTTACGGAAAACCCTGTGAAGGGAATGCTCACAGGCCCAGTGACCATTCTCAACTGGTCTTTTGTTCGCGACGACGTACCGCGCTCCGAAGCATGCCGCCAGATCGCGCTCGCCATCCGCGACGAAGTGACGGATCTCGAATGGTCCGGCGCAAGGATGATCCAGATCGATGAGGCCGCGTTTCGCGAAGGATTGCCACTGCGCCAGTCTGATTGGAACGACTATCTCGCCTGGGCTGTCGAATGCTTCCGGATCGCTTCAACGGGTGTAAAGGACGCGACTCAAATCCATACCCACATGTGCTATTCGGAGTTCAACGAGATCATCGACGCGATCGCTGAAATGGATGCGGATGTCATTTCGATTGAGACGTCGCGCTCGAAAATGGAACTGCTGGACGCCTTCACGAGTTCCAAATATCCGAACGAAATCGGGCCCGGAGTCTACGACATTCACTCACCACGTGTCCCGGAAGTCGGGGAGATTTCGGATCTCGTCATGCTTGCCCGCGAGCGACTGTCGGATTCCCAACTGTGGGTAAACCCGGACTGTGGCCTCAAAACACGCAAATGGGAGGAGGTCCGCCCTGCCCTCATGAACATGGTCGATGCAGCACGTGCGCTCCGGTAGAAAGTGTAGGCCGGAGGGTTTCCTGGTTGCTCACCATGTGGTGAGTGACCGGCTGCCGCATGTCGGCCGTGAATGTGCCAAAACGCGATCATATCCTTTGAAATAAGTCACTCGAGCGAGAATGTGCACTTTCCCTCGGCACGTGTATTAATCGCGCAGGAGTAAAGGGTACCGTTTTCTCCCTGTGACGTGTCGAGTTCGAAGGGGATGTGATTGGCGTCGAGACCGCTCCGGCCATGGGTTATCAGCATGCCAAGTGCACTGTTCTCGATCAGTTCGTAGAGGACTTCTCGGCTCGGTTCATCGAAATGCGCGGGTACATACATGACAGGTTCCTTCACTGGCCGCCGGGTTCGCTATTCACCGGTTGACATCCGATGGCAAGCGTTCCAACGCGGCGGCGATCTGGCGCTTCGCTGCTGAGGGCAGAGGCAGGATGGGACGCGGGGGGTCGGCACGGCAAATGTCGAGCAATTCGGCAAGTGCATAGACGACGCGAAGGCTCGAGAACTCCTTGAAGAGGCTCCAGAGCGGCGCAAGCGTGGCATCGATCCGTCGCGCTTCGGCCGCATCGCCCTGTTGCGCCGCCGTGACGATCTTCACGCAGACCTCGGGCAGGATGCCGGCGAGGACGCTGTACCATGTGTCGGCGCCGGCGATCATGGCCTCTGCGGCGTTCCAGTCGCCGCTGTAGCCGATCGAGAACCCTTCCGGCACAGTGCGCCTCTGGTCGGCCAGATGGCTCTTGATCGCATCGCCCTTCTCTGTCGGATTCTTGATGGCGACAATCCCACCCACCTTTGCCAGGCGGCTGACGAGTGCTGGGGTGAAATGGAAATGCGTCGTTCCTGGATTGTCATAGACGACGATCGGCAGGCCGCTCTCGCACGCCACCGTCGAGAAATGTTCGAACACCTCGTCATCAGTGAGCGGGGTGTAGGAGGCGGCGGCAAGCAACCCCGCGGCAGCCCCAAGGGCCTTAGCGTCCTGCGCGAGCCTCACTGCTTCGTCGGTGCGCAGCGCGCCCACACCCACCACGACCGGCATTTGTCCCCCGGTTTCGTCCAAGGTCTCGGCGAGCGCCCGTCGCCGTTCCTCGCGCGACAGATACATATAGGTGCCGGTGCTGCCGAGAAGACCGATGGAATCGACCTGAGCGGCGCAAAGCCTGGCAATCAGCTTGCGCAGAGCAACGGTATCGACACGGCCGTCACGATCGGTCGGCGTGATGGGAAACGCGGAAAGGCCGCTCAGGAATGCCATGGCGAGGCTCCGGGTTTGTACGCGACCGTGGGACTGGCCGGACGGCAGGTCATCACAAGACGTCCAGAGCCCGCCGCAGGTCGGCGATTAGGTCATCGGCGTCTTCAAGACCCACCGAGAGACGCATGAGGTCCTCGCCGACTCCATCGGCCAGATGCGCATCCTTGCGGATCGGCTGACGAGCACGGGTCAGGCTTGCCGGATGATAGATGAGGCTGTCGGCATCGCCGAGGCTGACAGCCCGGGTGATCAGGTTGAGCCGGTCCATCATCCGCCGCGCGCCCTCGAATCCGGCGTGGGGGCCAAAGGCCAACATACCCGACCCTTGGGACATCTGCTTTCGCGCCGTCACCTGATCAGGGTGCGAGTCGAGGAAGGGATAACTCACCCATGCCACCGCCGGGTGCGCCTCGAGTGCCTGAGCCACCGCAAGGGCTGTGGCGCTGTGCCGTTCCATGCGTAGCGTGAGCGTCTTCAGACCGCGCAGGATCAGGAAGGCTGACATGGGCGAGAGCGCTGCGCCGGTGATGTAGCGCAGGCCCGTCTCGTGCAGCGTGCGGAGCGTTTGCGCGTCGCCGAGAATCGCCCCGCCAAGGGCGTCACCATGCCCATTGATGTATTTGGTCAGCGAGTGGAGCACGAGGTCGGCCCCATGTTCGAGCGGCCGCTGGAGCGCGGGGGAGGCGAAGGTGCTGTCGACTGCAACCTTTACACCGCGCGCGTGGGCGCGCTCGGCAATGGCAGCGATGTCTAGGATGCGGCTCAGCGGATTCACCGGCGTCTCGAAGAAAACAAGCCGGGTCCGCTCGGTAATCGCGGCATCGAGATTTTGAGGATCGGACAGGTCGACCGCGACGACTTTGATGCCGAAGCGGGGGACCGCCTGTTCGACCATGGCAAGCGTGTTCGCATAAAGTGTCTTGTGGACGATGAGTTCATCGCCTTGGGACAGGAGCGACAGGATCAGCGTCCCGAAAGCCGCCATCCCCGAGGCAACGACCAGACCTGCCTCGGCTCCTTCCAGATTGGCGAGCCGTTGCTCGAGGATCTCCGTCGTCGGATTGTATTCGCGCGCATAGAGCCTTCCGCCAAGTGCGGCGGCGGCCTCGTTCGCTGCCACGCTTTCGAATCCATAGGTCGAGGTCAAGAAGACTGGCGGCTGAACGGCATTGGAAAAGCCGGCCGGATCGTAGCCATGATGGATCGCCCGAGTGGCGAATCCGGGACCGGTGTCGTTGAGCGACCGCGTGAGAGCATCCGTTTCGGATTGATAGGAGCGGGTCATTCGGCCTCTAAGATCTTTCTTGGGTTTCCGAAAGATTGACGGCAAACTGGCCAATGTGAAATATCCAGTTAGCAATGAATGAAATGGTCCAGTCTTCAAGTGCCGGTTCTGCAGGTCGCTCGCACGCGATGGGTGCACGCCAGATCTATGAGGCTCTTCGCGAGCAAATCCTCGGCGGCGTCTATGAAACCGGCAGTCAGCTGCCGTCCTCCCGAGGCCTCGCAAATGACCTTGGGGTTTCGCGAACGACGGTGACGGTCGCCTATGACCAACTGACCGCGGAAGGTTTCATCGAAGTCCGTCAAGGCGCACGACCTCGCGTTGCATCCTCGCTGAACGGTCCTGAGACGAGCCGCACGGTCGCGAAACGAGTCGGCCCGGTTCATCTGTCCGCCTATGGCGAACGACTGCGCGTTACGCCGCCCTGGCCGGATTATCTGCCGACTGGACTGAAGGTCGATTTCCGCTATGGCGACCTGGCGCCGTCAGACTTCCCCGCATTGGTCTGGAAACGTGCGATGAACGAGGCGATGGGGCAGCGCCCGTTGCGTCTTGCCTATGACGACCCTCGCGGCTCGCGCCGGCTGCGCCAGGCGCTCCAGGGCTATCTCTGGCGCGCCCGAACGCTGAGCTGCGACCTCGAGCAGATCATCATCATCAACGGTTCGCAGCAGGGCCTCGATCTGTGCGCTCGCCTGCTTCTCGATCCCGCCGACCGCTTCGTCATCGAGGACCCGTGCTACAGGATGGCGCGTCAGGTCTTTGCCAGTAGGGGTGCCTTGCCCATCCCCGTCACCGTCGACGAGGACGGGATGAAGACGGAGTTGCTGGCGGGGATCGGGGCGCGACTGGCCTATGTCACGCCATCGCATCAGTTTCCGCTGGGCGGCGTCATGCCGATCGCGCGCCGCCATCAGCTTCTGGAATGGGCGCGGCACAACAACGCCTATGTGATCGAGGACGACTACGACAGCGAATATCGCTACGACATCAATCCGGTCCCTCCGCTGCACAGTCTCGAGGACCACGGGGCTGTCATCTACCTCGGCACGATCTCCAAAACGCTCTCGCCGATGCTGCGTATCGGCTACCTCGTCGTCCCGCCGGAATTGCAGGAGGTCTTCGCAACCGCCAAACAATTCGCGGACCGGCATTCGCCGGTGGCTGAACAGGAGGCTCTGGCCTGTTTGATCGAGAGTGGCGGCTACGAAAGCCATGTGCGGCGTGTGCGCAGGCTGAACGGCGAGCGTCGGGAGACGTTGTTGGGCGCCTTGCGGCGCAGCTTCGGAGATCGCATCGCTGTCCAGGGAGCAGAGGCCGGTCTGCACGTCGTGGTTTGGTTCGACGAACTGCCGCGATCGCGGGAAACGACCCTGGTCGAAGCCGCCCGAGGCGCGGGCCTGGGGCTGCACCTGATCTCGCCCCTTTACGAGCGGCAATCGGACGAAGGCCACATCGATCGCGTGGGGCTTGTCATGGGCTATGCCGCCTTGAGCATTCGGCAAATCGAGAAGGGCGTTGAGATCCTGCGAGCGGTTGTCAAGCAGGTGCAAGACGCGTTGCCGGGACACGGTGGCTAAAACGGCGGGACGTGGCGTGCTGGCGAGGAAACCGACCCTTGGGCTGAACCGCATTTCGTCTTGCAAAGCCAACTGGACTGGGAATACGCCATGCAGCTGGTGCTGTTGATCAGGCCAGTCTGGCGGCAAGAATTTTCGTGCGAGACGAATTTCCGAAAGCGATGCATGACCCGGCAAGGAAAGCTGCTTCACATCCATATCGCGCCCGCTGCCTCCTATGAAATGGAGGATCTGGAGGAGGCGTAGCTTGTTGCCGGCCGAGGTGGGCTCGAGCACCCGCAAGACATAATCGACGATCTCTATCAGGCCTTGTCCACCGCCGAATGATGGAATTATCCAGCGCATGGTGCGGCATGCACCATGGCGACGCCAGAAGATCTGGACGCTAGACAAGCACCTTTCTTGAAACATTTCCCGAACCACCCGCAGCGCAAAGCCTCCCCATGAGAAAAGAGCATCCCATGTCTTTCACGCCATTGATTGCCCCGAGATCAAGGCCCGCTACCGGGATTTTCATCTGATCAGCACTGTGGTGCGGAACGCTGGAATCGACGTGCCGGATGCACAGGCGTTGAACGACACGATTGCGGCGGCGAAACAGGCGGCGCTTCGCGATGACGCCCAAAGGGACGCGCGTCTTGCGGCGTGGGCCGTTGCCTACGAGGCTTTCGGCACAAAGGCCAATCGAACGCCGTGCTCGGCCGCCGCGCTTCTCAAGCCGGTGCGGAAAGATGGCTCTCTCCCGCGGATTTCCCCACTGGTTGATGCCTACAATGCCGTCAGCGTGTTGTATGGCGTTCCGATTGGCGGGGAAGATCTCGATCTCTACCAGGGGTCCCGAGACTTTTAATTGCGAAGGGAGCGGAGCCATTCGACACGATCCAGCAAGGTGAAATGGTAACCGAGCATCCCGAACCGGGCGAAGTCATCTGGTGCGATGATTCCGGTGTCACGTGCCGCCGCTGGAACTGACGGCAGGGGCGGCGCACCATGGTCACGGTCGATACCCGCGCCATGTGGCTCGTGCTGGAAGCCCTCGGCCCAATGTCAGCTAAACAGATGACGGCCACCGGAGAGCATCTGATGGGACTTATCCAAGCGTTGTGCCCGGGTGCGCGAATCGAAACCGCGCGGATCGACGAATCCACTACATCTCGTGTTCTTTAGGGCATGGCCCCACCTTCCGGAGAAACACCCCACTCAGCCCTGTCCGGATCTGGCGCTCCTTGCTCGCTCCGCTGGCCTACACAGTTGATTGCGAACGACCCAGAACGGCTCTCGAAAACGAGCGTCGAACGAAATCAGATCACTGCTTGTTCTCCCTTAGCGTTGTTTGGCGTACTTTTATCGCGATGCCTCCAGTGGGGATGGTCCAAATTGCGCAAGCTCGGTCGAGTGATCGCGGAGAAGCTTAATGTCGACTAAATCGAAATTCATGGAGCGGTACGGACAACGGGTGCGAACCCGGGACGTCGTCCCCGTGTCGTCAGGCTCTCCCGTCCGACTGAGCCTCAGTTTTCTTCACGGCGCGAATACTCCTGAGGCCGCCCGGATTCTCGTTAAGAGACAGCTGCCGCTCAGGACGGCCCACGCGATACTCACGGAGATGGTCGATCACGGCAAGGCGTTCGTGACGGTTCCTTGCGTCGACGACCTATTGGCACTGAAGAATGAACTGTCGTCCGCAGGCGTGATCGCGAAGGTTCATGCGCCGCGGCCGATAAGTGTTCGCGAAGTCCGGGATCGCACGAAGCTCTCTCAGGAGGCATTCTCCGTGAGGTATGGCCTCGATCTGGCAACGCTTCGAAACTGGGAGCAAGGTCGCTCGAAACCGGATGCAGCGGCGAATACTCTCCTTTGGACCATCGCCCGGAATCCGGAAGCAGTCGAAGAATCGCTGGACATGGAGGACGGAGTGGCTGCCCCTTCGCCCTAAGGGGGCCGATCACTTCGGCGCGCGGCAATTCGGCCGCCAGCGCGATGACCGGCCGCCGCGCGGTATCGACAGCGCGCGAGCCTCATGCGTCAGACACCTTCCTTGGCATGTCGCACGCCAGATCCCAAACATGATTCCATCGCAACGAGCTGGTGACGGAAGCAGTGTCTGCACTTTGGAAACGAGCCATTTGCGTTCTCATGGACGTCGCGACTCGTCTCGTCCAGTAAAAGTCGCAATCATTGTCAATTGCGATGTTCCGCAGTCAGCTGGCCGTTTATTTTCCTAAGATCTGCGTTATAGGCCGGGGTGTTGTCGCCGTTTCGGCGGGTAAGATGGGATAGGCGACCTGGGGTGCCTTTCCGGTCAGCGAGTTGAGGAAGGCAACAAGCAGGTCGACTTCTTCGTCCGCCAGTACCACGCCAAGCTGGGTGGTTCCCATGATGGCAACGGCCTGTTTCAGATCCCAAACCTTGCCCGAATGAAAGTATGGCGCGGTGAGTGCAACGTTGCGCAGCGGCGCCACGCGGAAAACATAGGAATCGTCGGCTGCATTGGTGACCGCAAATCGGCCCTTGTCTTTTTCCGGCAGGACCTCGGCGCTGGGCTGTTCCACGAGGCCGAATGGGTAATAGGCTTCCCCACCAACGTTGATGCCGGCATGGCAGGACGAGCAGCCTTTGTCCATGAAAAGCGCCAGGCCCTGTTTCTGTTCGGAAGTCATGGCAAGCTCATCACCATTCAGGAAGCTGTCGAAGGGGGCCGGCGTGACCAGTGTCGCCTCGAAGGCTTCGATTGCCTTGGCGAAGTTGTCGAAGGTGACCCGATCGGCTTCAGCCGGAAAAGCTGCATCGAACCACTCGACATATTGCGGCATGGACTTGAGCGTGGCGATGACTTGGCCCGGTGTATTGGCCATTTCGATGCCGGCTTGGACCGGTCCCTTCCCCTGAGCCTTCAGGTCTGCGGCACGACCATCCCAGAACTGGGCGATGTTGAAGACAGCGTTCAGTACAGTCGGCGCGTTGCGCTGTCCCTTCTGCCAACCATGGCCGATCGAGGTTTCGTGATTGTCGTCGCCGCCGGTGGCCAGGTTGTGGCACGAGTTGCACGACAAGACGCCTGATGCAGAAACGCGTGGATCGAAGAACAGTGCCTTGCCGAGAGCGACCTTTTCCGGGGTGATCGGGTTGTTGGCGACTGCCGGCGTGGTGGATGGCAAAGCCCTGAAGGTGGCCAGTGCCGTTTCTCTGAGGTCTGCGGGGATCGAATCCGCAGCAAAAGCGGTGGCTGCCAGCAAGGGGACAGCCATCGTACTAAATAGGATTTTCATAAATGATCTCGCCGCATCGTGCACGCAGCCACTCTGGGATATGCGGCTCATGAACGCCCTGCGCTAGATCAGCTGCGGGAGAGGACCGGGGTCTGACACCTGTTTTCGCGGCAGAGATGGGACCGTCTCGGAAGTGAACGCTCTTCTCGATTGGATTTCAGGGAGCCGGGGGATCGCTGCTCGGCAAGCGGGGGCGCCGGAGCCGTGCTCCGGTTCTCTCTGCGCCTTCTACCATGAAGAAATCGGGTCCGCCGCTGTCTCAGATTTCGGTTCGGGTTATCTGTTCCGCTGCAGGTCCGGCTCGATTTCCGGCGTGCCTTCGCCAGATCGACGTTGGCCCAAATCGATCCGGGATCGCGTCTTGTAGCACGCTTTGCGGGACAATCTTACTTTCGACGTGGAGGGCCGTTTGGGCTGAGCGAAATTAACGAATTTCAAAGAGCGCCCAAGTAGCTGTTTTGATTGGCTTGTGAGGCCTATAGCCTCCATCGAGCGAATATTGGCAGACGACGGAGCACAATTTTGCCCTCGTTTATCAGCTTCATGGGACAACTGCTTTGCGATAATTACAGGGCAATTTACCGTCATGAATTTGAGAGAACCAAGTCCCACGCAGTGATTTTCACACCGGAAGCGTTGCAGTCCTGTCGCGAGAAGCTGATTTACAATAACAACAAGATGATTAACATCGTCATAGCGCGCAAGGCTATAGTACGCTCCAGATGCCGGCGAAATCTCGATACAATAACCCCATCGGCGTACCCGCTCCAGCCTCACACCGACTGACGACGCCTATACTTGCGCTTTTCCACTGTCCGACATGCAGGCAGCGAGCCATTGCATCGCGGAGGTTGCATCTTCCAATATGGCGACCTGTTCCCCAAAGCGGAAAAAAGTCTTGCGCGCTTCGCTCGCAGGTTTTCGTCCGTTGTATGCATCAAAGCACGCCCTGAGGGCGGCTTGGTAGATCCGGTCTCTGCGATCTTCTGGCCATTCGTTGAGAAAATCGATAGCATCCGCAGGACTGGCAATCTCTTGCACGATGTGCGCTGCACGCCTTACGAAAAGTGGGCTGCTGAAAGTCCCTGAGCTCATGCGTTCCTCCCGACCTGCTGAACCGCTAGTTTGCGTAAGGCGCCTCCTCTACACCCGCCCACCATTGCGGAATGTGTTGTCACAGCGATAGCGGTTCAATAGCAAAGCAGCGGCGTGATGTCCTCGGTTTACCAGCGGTCCAATCCCTAACATCCTGCTGCGAGAGCGGCTCACCGGATGAATCTACATCGTTTCGACCATTGCGAATCCACGCTTGATAGTTCCTCCACGCGCCACCAGGAAGCGGCCACTGCTCTGCCACCGATTTCACAGCCAAAGAGAGGATGGCGAAACAGAAATAGCCCGCTTCGTTTCGAGATTACTGGTCATTTCGGCGCAAAGCTTACGGCCGAGACGCGCCTGAAAATGCGCAAGCACCGCGGCAGGTCACCAACAACGGACGGATCAACGGTCACGACAGCGGGATACCGCGCCATAGATCTCGCTGGACGAGCATCGCAATAATCGTCTCGAGACCTTTGTTGCTTTCAGCGGCGACCGCCACTATGAAGCGACGCTTCGCCGACTGTGTTTCACGCCGCCTGGAGAGTTTCATGACAGAAGAAGCCGAAAAAAACATCGACACCCTCATCGAGCTCACGGCCGATGTCGTCTCAGCCTATGTCTCCAACAATCCGATCCCGGTGGGGGATCTCCCTGCCCTCATCGGCCAAGTGCACGCGGCTCTGAAAGGGACGGCGGAAGGTGTCTCTGCAAAAGAGCCGGTTGCCCTTACGCCTGCAGTCCCGATCAGGAAGTCGGTGACACCGGACTACATCATCTCGCTTGAAGACGGGAAGAAATTCAAATCGCTAAAGCGCCATCTGTCGACCCACTATGGGCTGACGCCGGATGGATATCGGGCCAAATGGGGCCTACCGGCGGATTATCCCATGGTCGCGCCGAACTACGCCGCGGCGCGCTCGTCATTGGCCAAGACAATGGGGCTCGGCCGCAAACCGAAAGCGCCGGAAGCGCCGGAGCCGGCGCCGACGAAGCGAACCCGCAAGAAGGTCGCGGCTTGATTTCGGCAATCGAGATTCGTTCTGGAGCGTTGCAGCCATCGGCTTAATCTGCTCGTCATATAAAAAGGCGGGGCCAACCCCGCCTTCCTTTCAAACAACTTTGTTTCATGAGGAATTCGCGACGCCTGCAGCAATCTGCTGCCCTCAGTTTTTGCTCGCTCTTATCGAGCGGCCGTGAGGACCTCCGGACCTACGCGCCCACTCTTGCCAAGACGCAGGAGAAAATTTCAACCAGCTTTGCTGAGGCTGCCAGCGGAGGACTTGCCGGTGCGGCGATCCTGCTCGATCTCATAGTTGATCTTCTGGCCGTCAGCGAGGGTCGAGAGGCCCGCGCGTTCGACAGCGGAAATGTGGACGAAAACATCCGGACCGCCATTGTCGGGCTGGATAAATCCAAACCCCTTGGTGCTGTTGAACCACTTTACCGTTCCAGTCGGCATATACGTGTTCCTCCTTAACAATTGCAACGTGGGCAGGCCATCAGGCCTGCCCGACTCATAGCCGAGACTTGGGCGCAGCAAAAAGCGAAAAATTGTTAAACCCCGATCAGCTGGCGCACTCCATTTTGGCCGTAGTCGCCAACAAGCACTGTCCTACACTACCGCTCGAGCATGGCCGGAAGCGCCCGATCCTTCCAACGCTCCTCAGCGGCACGTCTATGGCTGGTGCTTGGAGGCACGGGACGTAAGGCCGACCGCTGCTCGTGCCGCCAGGTCAAAGGCCGGGTAGTTCACGGAGCTACCTTCGTGCATAACGGCTTGGCAAGCGCTTGAAGGAGTTTCGAATTGGATTGTTTCAAGAGGGTCGAGGGGTTGACCGATGCCACCAGCGTGGAAGCGATCGATAACGCGCGCGTTTTGCTGCACCAGTTCAAGGGCAAGTCAGAAACAATCGCCCAAGCGATCGACCACTTCCTACTTGATTTCATGACCTTGCTGTTTGTGGTAGAAGCTACCCGCGAGCGGTTCCACAATCCGGCGAGGCGGTTGGCGCGCATCAGATTGAGCAGGATCAGGCTGTTACTCACCCGATGCTCTTGACCTTAGGGACCACGCCGCCAGGGATGCGTTTGCAGCCGCAAAGAAGGCAAAATCTGTTCGCCGGCAAACCGAGCACAGCCAGGCGGTATTTACGCAGATGAATTCGATCGCGACCGCCAAATTCTCCTGTTTGGTACCCAGCGACGACGGCAAGCGCGGACAGCTTCCGTGCTGCTGTCCTCCAGCGACAAACGTGCCTGCATGCCCCCATCCACGGCGAGCTCGACGATTATTTCTCACGTTTGACCAAGGTCCCGCGCAAACACTCCCCTTTCCCGCAGCAACTCATCAGGACGGCCTCGCGGCAGGCGCATTACGCCAGAAGCGCGCAACCGCATCGTTTTTTCCCGCCCGAGTCCTACGATCTTCGTTTTCCAGCGCCTCGCGGATATCGCCCAACTCGCTGATTTTTGGATCAGATCCGTCCTAGCGCGAGCAGGCTCCGCGCTCGAGTTGGCTGGGCTGCTCACGCCTCTGCCCTTCAGCATCGACCCGGTCTGGCTGTCGAGGACAGGGTTCCGCTGCGGCGACCAACATCTCCATTCTCACCGTCAGTGCAGCGGCCATTCGAAGCGCATCCTATACCCCTCCCCGGCAGCGCGCCCAATCGTCTTCCGAACGAAGAAGATATTCTCAGCCGCGCGCGTCGCGTTCGGCCCTGTCCGATGTCCGACAATGTCGGATGCGCAACATGGCAGAGCCCGATTTTTCCACTGCCTCGAACGGTTTTCTGATCTGGCACGGTGCATGCTTGGTCATCCGCAAGGCGTCGCGGACCAAGGAGAATCCGTCCCATGATCACCTCACCAAGAAATACCGCCGCAGGTCTCCTGGGTCCATCCAAAGATGAGGCTCGAGTAAGGCTTGGCCCTATGAAGAGCTTATTCATCTGGCTCGGCGCTGCCCGCCGATCCTCCCACGCGGGGAGACGGGGAGGCAGCGCCTTCATCAAAATTAGGAACAAATCACTTTGCCTCGAACCTTGCCTTTCGACCAGCCACCACAACCGGAGCCATCGATCGTCGCCCTGGCTGCGCAACGCGTTCATTGCCACCGCGGTGGCCCTGGTGACGACCGCTCCGGCTCTGGCCGCCACCGACGATGGCGAAGTGACGGATTTTCTGCTCGACAACGGCATGGAAGTGGTCGTCATCCCCGATCACCGCGCGCCTATCGTCACTCATATGGTCTGGTACAAAATCGGCAGCGCCGACGAGCCACCCGGCAAATCAGGCCTTGCCCATTTCCTCAAGCATCTGATGTTCAAGGCGACGACCAACCACGCCGCCGGCGAATTCGACCGAGCCGTCTCAGCCATCGGCGGCTACAATAACGCCTTCACCGCCTATGACTACACCACCTTCCTCGAGACGGTGGCGCCCTCGGCGTTGGGTGAGATGATGGGTTTCGAGGCCGATCGCATGTTCAACCTCATCCTCAACGACGATGATATCAAGACCGAGCGCGACGTGATCCTGGAGGAGCGCCGTTGGCGCACAGAGACGAACCCGCATGCTCTGCTGGACGAGGAGGTCAACGCGACGTTGCGGCAGAATCAGCCCTACCGCATTCCGGTCATCGGCTGGATGCAGGAGATGGAGAAGCTGAATGGCACCGACGCATTCACCATCTACAACAAATACTACCGACCGAACAACGCCGTGCTGGTTGTGGCCGGCGACGTAGAGCCTGTGACGGTGAAGGCGCTGGCCGAGAAGACCTATGGCAAGGTTGTGCGCGGGCCGGACCTGCCCCCGCGCAACCGTCCGGTCGAGCCGGAGCAGAACACCAGGCGCACAGTGACGCTGACCGATGCGCGCGTTTCGGTGCCGAGCTTTTCCACTCATTGGGTGGTGCCGTCCTATCATACGGCAGAGCCCGGCGAGGCCGAGGCGCTCGACCTGCTGGCCGAGATCCTCGGCGGCGGTAACCGCAGCCGACTATATCAGGAGCTTGTCGTCAAGCAAGGCATAGCCTCGGCGGCCGGCGCCTCCTTCCAGGGCACCATGCTAGACGACACCAATTTCACCATCTCCGGCTCGCTGCGCGGCGATGCAAAGCTCGTGGATCTCGAAGCGGCGGCCGTTGCCGTAGTCGCCCGGATCGCCAAGGATGGCGTCACCAGCGACGAGCTGGACAAGGCCAAAGACCGCTATATCCGCTCGGTGATTTTTGCGCACGACGAGCTGGACCACATCGCCAACATTTATGGCAAGACGCTCACCACCGGTGGCAGTGTGAAGGACGTGCTCGAGAGGCCGGACCGCGTCCGCAAGGTCACCACCGACGAGGTCAAGGCGGTCGCCGCGCGTTATCTGGTGCTCGACCATTCGACGACAGGCTATCTTTTGCCGCAGCAACAGGCGGGGAATAGATCATGAGCTCCATCCCCATGCAAATGCGCCGGCCGGTCTTCCCTCGGCGCGCCTTCGCCACCCTGTTCCTCTCCATCCTCTTTCTCATCTTGCGGGCGCTCGCCGGGTAAACGGGATCTATTTAAAGCCGCGAGGAGCGGTTTTCGCGGGCCTTGCCAGGCATTTGCCGGTTCAGGCGTCATTATTGGGGTGCGCTCCTCCTCAGGCCAGCCTCTCTTCGAGTGGATAGAATCGCCGATTCGGGGTCCGCAGATTGTAGGCGCAGGCCACCAGCATCCACTCCGCGCGGCTGGCGAAGCCGATGTCCGTTGTTCAATCGTTCGACTAGTAGAACCGCGAGGCATCTTCTAGCGTATTCAGGTATTCTCCGTTTCCAGTTGGGTACCGTGGTCTACCAGCTGTCTGGCCGAGGCCCTATAAGGAACCCGGACGTCGCGGAGTACACACCGCACCTGCTATATATACCTGCTGCGTTGAGGAGGAATCCGGTATTGCCCCTGTGCCTGCCGATGATCCGTCACCTGAGATCCGCTGACCTGTTTGGACCCATTGATCGCCTGCCGGCACTTGGCACGCGGACTAACGAGCGGACATTTGAGGTCCTCAACCCGTCGACTGGCGAAGTGCTGGCAGAACTACCCGACATGGGTGTCGAGGAGACATGCGCTGCGATCGACAAGGCCTATGTCGCTCAGCCTGGATGGGCAGGGTTGACCGCACGTGAGCGCAGCGACGTTCTATGGCGATGGCATCAGTTGATCATCGACCACGCCGACGATCTCGCCGAGATTCTCACCGCGGAGATGGGCAAGCCGCTTGCAGAAGCCAAGTCGGAGATATCGCATGCTGCGGCGTATCTGCAATGGTACGCCGAGGAGGCTAATCGCGTCTATGGCGAGACGATCTCCGCACCATCGATGGACCGCCGAATGCTGGTAATCAAGCAGCCCATCGGAGTTGTTGGCACGATAACGCCATGGAATTTCCCGGCCTCGATGGTGGCGCGCAAAATCTCGCCAGCCTTGGCGGCGGGCTGCACGATCGTCCTCAAGCCCGCTGAACAGACGCCGCTCGTAGCGGGAGCAATGTTCGCCCTCGCCCATCAGGCTGGCCTTCCCGAAGGGGTCGTCAACCTGATCTATGCGTCCGAAGGTGACGCGGTCGGCCGCGAACTTTGTACCAATCCCAAGGTCCGCAAGATCAGCTTCACCGGGTCGACTGAGATCGGGCGCCTTCTCATGCGCCAGTGCTCGGACCAGATCAAAAAAGTCAGCCTTGAGCTCGGCGGCAATGCACCTTTCATCGTCTTCGATGATGCCGATATCGATGCTGCGGTTGACGGTGCGATCCAGGCGAAGTTCCGCAATGCCGGCCAGACCTGCGTTTCGGCGAACCGCCTTTACGTCCAGTCGGGCGTTCACGACGAGTTCGTCGAGAAATTCGTGCAACGGGCTCGCCAACTTCAAGTTGGTGACGGTTTCGCTCCCGGAGTGGACATCGGACCGCTCATCGACAAGCACGCTTTAGCCAAGATCGAATCCCATATTGCCGATGCCGTCGCCAAAGGCGGCGCAATTCGATGCGGGGGCAAACGCATCGGCACGAATGGCACTTTTTTCCAACCGACAGTCCTGACCGGTGTCTCCAGCGAGATGACCGTCGCGCAAGAAGAGACATTCGGGCCGCTGGCACCGATTATTCGCTTCAAAGATGCGGATCAGGTCGTGCGTGAGGCCAACGACACGATCTACGGCCTCGCGGCCTACTTTTATGCCTCCAACCTGAAGCGTGTCTGGCGTGTGGCCGAGGCCTTGGAATATGGAATGGTCGGGGTAAATACCGGCCGGATGTCTTCAGAAGCGGCGCCGTTCGGTGGGATTAAACAGTCCGGCATCGGGCGGGAGGGATCCCGCCATGGCCTCGAGGACTACCTCGAAATGAAATATCTCTGCATGGGCGGCATCTGAATTTTCGGCTTGCAGGGTTCACAGACCGGGTAACCTAGCGAGCGATCTCCAAATATGTGAATTGTAGGATCGCTCCTCGATTGGGAACTGAGGGGCGGCTCCGTAGCCGAGCAAACACGCAATCCTGAAGGAGCACCCTGGCTGGGTTTATCTCTCGACGAGACAAGCGTCTGCATTGTCGGCGACGACGGCGTGCATGTGACGGAGGATACGCTTGCGAGGGATTTGGCGGCCCTCGCCGAGTATCTTCAGGCGACGGGCTGTCGTTGCGCGGGTCTGGTTGGAAGCTTGTGCACCATCGTGATCGGCGCACGATCCAGGGCGCGCCAGGTTGACCAAGCGCCTCGAACCGCATGACAGTCTTGACCGGCTGGAGGACGGAAATCCCGCGATGCCGAAGAGGTTGGTCAGCGCAGTCGAGCCCACACGGCATTTGCGGCACGAAACAGCAAGGGCTGGGAAGCGATCGGCCGAGCGGTCCTCGAAGGCGCGGGCCAGGGTGTCGACGATGCGTTGGTTCAGGTCCGCCAATCTGGTCTCTACCGTCTGATAGCGGGTTCGGTCGCCAGTGACAGCGAGTAAAGATATTTGGCATCATCGGCTTTGATTGCCGCGCAGATCTGGTCGAGATTGGGATAGCTCACTGATGCACCTTTGGGCTCACAGTGCTTCCTCCTCATCGAGATGAGGATTGCCGGATTTGGCGTAGAACACCAACACGGGTCCGAGATCAAAGCGCGTCCCGGGCGCAAGGCGCTGGACGGACCGGGGCCATGTTTCGGTTGAGACGCCATCGATGCCTCGCGCCAGCGTTTTGGCGAATCGGGGCATCAGCGGAGCGAGTGTCGGTACCAGGATCGCAGCGGCCGTCGTCTGAAGGGCTAGCGAAGTCCGATTGCGGGCGGGATAGAAACGTCGCGCCGCCGCATAGTCTCGCGCCCGACGGTAGATCACGCAATCGCGCACGAAATCGCAGACCTGAGCGGCCGCGCGCCGGACAGAGAAGCCTTCCTCCGAATAGGCGCGCTCCATCGCCGCGCGATAGATCTCTATCCGAGCAAAGAAGGCGCGGTCGACCGGGCCCCAGTCGCCTGCATCGGGTACACGGCCGGCAAAATCCTGCTTGATTTCCTGGTTCAACGCATCAAGCCAGTTCAGCCAAATCCCTTGGAACACCTCGTTCTCGGTGCGGCGCAGCGCGTCCAGCGTGAAATCCGTCCGCTCACCTTCCGGGCGTGTCAGGCCCAAATGGAGGCGCACGACGTCGACTGTCTTTGGGCTCAGAACCTCCTTGCCCCAGACCGCATGGCGGCAGCTGGTTGAGAACTTCTTGCCGTCGAGCAGGTAGAACTCGTTGACGTGATAGTGGATGCGTGGCGTCCAGTGGGAGAAGACCTCGGCGTAAAGAGCGGGGTAGAGTAGCGCGTGGTAGAACGAATTGTCGAAGCCGAAGAAATGGACAATCTGCCAGTCGTTGCCGGGCATCTCCGCCTTCCAGTCGCGACCCAGCAAGCGGCCGAGCGCCTGGATGTTGTAAAGAAAACCGAAGGCCATTTCCGGCCAGACCCAGATCACTTGCCCCGGGAACCCTTCGGCCGGCAGGCCCCAGTCCGAGGGGTGGGTAATGGGCACTGAAAAGTTGCCGCGTCGGCGTAGGCGCGCAAAGAGATCCAAGATCCGTAGCGGGACGCCCGACGCCCTTAGATGCCGGTCGATATTGTCGTAGCATCGGTCCAAGGCAAGTTCCGGGCGGTGGACGGAGCCGACCAGCGGCGCCTCGGCAGACTGCCGTGACCGGGCTGCACCCAAGTCGTGGCAAAGGTTTGGGGCGCCGCATTCCTCGCAGATGTTGCCACCGGCGGAGCCGCCGCAATCGGGGCAGAGGCCGCTAACATCCGGCTCGTAAAGATAGTGGCCTGTTACAGCATCGAAAAGCGCAGGGCTCTGACGCAGATCTACCGCCGTGCTGCTCAGAAGACTGCGGAAACACGCGGCTTGAAACTCACCGTAACCGTCATCGCCCATTGTGGGTTGGAAGCTGTGGACGTCACAATCGAGAAGTGCAAGCGTGGCGCGAATCTCGTCGGCGTAGTAGCGCGCCACGTTTTCAGGCGTCGACTGATCGGCATCGGCGCGTGTCGTGACGTAGCTCTGGTTGTCATCGCTTCCAGTGAGGTGATATGCGTCGACTCCTTTCATGCGCAGGAAACGAGTATAGACGTCGGCGCCGAAATAGGGGCCAGAAAGATGCCCCAGATGCAGATCGCCATTTGGCGTTGGCGGCGTGGAGAAGACGAAGATCGGCCCGCGTGGAGCCGTGGTCTTTGCAGCGGCATCAAGGGCGGCCTCGCCGTCTCGCCAGTAGACATCGACGAAACTTAGGTCTTCGTCCCCATCGTTGCGCAGCACATGCGCTTCAAAAGGGTGGAACAGAACGACATCGCCGGCCTCGACCGAGATTTCCCCACGGTCGGTCGTGACCTTGCCCGCGCCAGACAGGATCACGAAGGCCTCGATTTCGTCGTGCCGATGGGGCTCGGATGTGACGCCGGGTCCAACCTTTCCGAATGAAAACCCCCTGCGAGCGCTTCCCGTTCCAAGCGTGGCCATGTCGATACCGAACGCGCGCGACAGCTCCGTTCGAGAAAACGTGTATTTGCGCATGACGAACCTAAGCTGTTGAAGCAGTGGGATCTTCGGCTGCCAACGCAACAGCCTCCCGTGCAATTTCTGGAGAGAAACGGTAGCCCAACCCGTTGGCGGCCCCGGCCAGAATAATGCGGCTCTGGGCCGCCAGGCGGGCGACGAGGGGCGCGCCAGTCGGGCTGTAGGCGTCATAGAAGACCGGCCTGCGACCACCTCCACAATCCACGTGCCAAAGCGTCGTAACGGGCTGCGGTCGATGCTCCGCGAGCCCGCAAATCAGAACGCCATACTCTCCGCGCATTTTTGAGCGGTCGATCAGTTTCGTGTGCATGCCTCCGCCTGGCTGCGTGAGCTCAATCGCGATAGAAAATGCCATTTGGGGGCTTGAGTTTGTCGAGATCGGCCACTTTGCCCTCGGGCGGGTTAAGGGCGCGCTTAAGCACGTTATATTCAGCGCGGGTCGGTCCACCGGTTGAAGCACGCTGGAACACCAAGTAGAGTGTCCGCCGCGAACGATTGCTTTTGTTCGGTCGTGAGTAGTGCGGTGCGTAATCGTCGAAGATGAAGATGTCGCCAGCCTTCCATACTACGGGTTCCCAGGAGAACATTTCGGCGACTTGAGGATCGATCACCCCACCGGCATCCATGGGAAACACCCCCTTCTTGTGGTTGCCGGGGCTGAAGAAAAGCCCGCCGTTTTCCGGGTCGGAGTCGTCGATGCCTATGGCAACCACCGCATGGACCATCCGGTCGGGGAGTTTGTGTGGAATGTGATAAATGTCCTGATGCGGGAGATAGCCGCCGCTGTCGGGGTAGTGGAAAATCAGCAACTCCTTGAGCCTGCGCGAATCTTCGCCAAGCAAATCCTCGACCGCTGACTTTATGCGCTGATCTTCTAAGAGCAAATGACGCAATGGATTATGGAAGTCGAGAAAATTCTCGATCTTGGAGATGATCTTTCGATTGTCCGTCGTCTTCTCGAACCACATGAGCCATTTATCATCGCTGACATCCCAGCGTGACATATCTTCGACAAAAGTAGAGATATCTTCCTGAGCCGCTGGAGCGAAGAACCTTTCGAGCCTGACGTATCCGTCTTTCTGCCACTTTTCTCTTTGTGCATCAGTCAACATGCGAAAAGCCTCCTGTTGGAAAGACTGGTTGGTCGGACATCCCAATTAGGGCAGTCGGGCGCTGGTCAAGTTGCGGGTCCACGGAGACGGACTCACGTCATGTGGGACGGCGATGCTAAGTGCGTTCCGCTCCGGCGGATATTGTCCGCAGAAGCTCGGCGCGAGACTGCCTATGTCAGGCTCAGCCGGGTCCAGGGGTTCCGTAAACTGGGCCGGATCAATCGCTTCACCCGGTCCAGCCACGACACGCATCGCTAAAGGCCGGCACCATCCGCTGACCGCCGACCCAGCCATGGCCGCCAAGACCACGGCGCTCTTTCGAGTGAGCGACCTGGTACGGTCTTGACAACCGTAGGGGAAATGCACGCCCCCAGAATAATGCGATGCGCCGCTTGGTCCAAGGGCTTGTTCGGTCACGATGATTTCGGAGAAGCCTCCGGCCTTCGCCGCAGCGGAGGCGGACATCATTCCTAGGATGCCACCGCCGATGATCAAAAGTCTACGAGTCATATCCCGCTGCCCATTTCTTCGGCTGCGGGGGCGGGCCAGCTCTCGATCGAGGTATGGCTTATGAAGCCAGGATGCTCGGGGTTCGCGCATGGCGCGCGCCCAAGAAGGCTATCGAGGATGCGGCGCGCGCGCCAGGCCAGCAGGCTTAGGTTCGGATCGGCCAGGCCGCGCTGCCCGAGGCTCGCGTTTTGTACGAAGATGCGTCTGTCACACGGTCCGTCCCAGCTCACCGAAAAATCCTCGCGAATAGTTAATTCATTGTCGATCTGCTCCAGCCGGTGTGCGATGGGTTCCAAGAAGTCTGGCACCGCGTTCTCGTAGCCGGTGGCCAGGATGACCATGTCAGCCGTGACTTCTTCGACTTCGACCATGCCGTGCTGCAGGGTCAGCCTGTGACCCGCGCCGGCGTTGATGCAGTGTGAGACGGTGCAGCCCGGCCGCAGTGTGATGTCGGATCGGTTTGGCTCGAAAAATGCGTGGCGGTACAGCGCCTGATAGATCGCGCGCAACGTGCTTTCCGAAATGCCGTCCGAGGCAAGCACGAAACGCCGCAGGAGCAGCTTACGCTGCGACTCGCTCATCGCCGCGAAACGATCCGAAAAGCAGGGCATGAACAACTCGTTTGTGAACGGGCTGTTGTCCAGAGGCAGATAGTTTTCGCGCTGCGAGACCCAAGTGATCGAGGCAGGCCGCCGTTCTTTCGGCAGGCCGACAAGATGCAACATCACCTCGGCTCCCGACTGGCCTCCGCCGACCACGCAGACATGCTTTCTCCGCACCTCAGGGTGGATGTGCAGTAAAACAGATGAGTGGAACAGGTTGCGTCCAATCCAGCCCTGAAACTGAGGCGGGATTTGCGCCTGCTTGCCAATGCCAACCACGACGTTTCCGGCGCCGAGAACCGCCTTATCCGTCCGCACCCGAAACTCGCCGTCAAAGCGGATTTCGTGCACGGTCTCGCCGCCACGGACAAGTGGGTTCCTGTGGAAGGCCCAGTTCAGGTATTGCTCGAACTCAACTCTGAGCACGGCTTCGAACTGTGTGTTCAGGAAGTGATACAGACGCCCGTTCTCGTGCAGGAAGTTTACGAAAGTGTAGGCTGATCGCGGATTCACCAGCGTGACCAGATCCTTGAAGTGGCTGACCTGGAGCTCCGAGGAATCGAATGCGATGCCTGGATGCCAGCGGAAGTCGACCTGCCGATCCAGGAACAGTGCCCCTTGCCCAACTTGCTCGTGTATCTGACACGCAAGGCTCAAATTAGACGGCCCCGCACCGACCCCAACGCAAGATAACTCCACTTGCTTTCCTCCTATAGAGTCTTCCCACTAGGCGGCTTGTTCGCGGCGAGTATCGGCCATAGCCATTGGGCCCCCTCGCGGACGTTTCGAGCCCCGGTCCCGACCGGGTTTGCGAGAATTTGTCCAGCGCGTTCGGGTCGTCGAATGTAGACCCGAGCATTCCAGCGCGGTGACAATCGACGGGTCATACCGGCTACGTGGGGCAACGACGTATGTCCTTTCCGCCCGCTCTGGTGCCCGCGTCGCGGTCACGCGAACGCTTTCCAGCCCATTAAGGTGTTTGAGGCCGGCGCAATCGCCGCCTCGACCATGACGCGCCGCCTTTCGGCGGCTGATGGCAGGCGAGAGCGTGGTTTTCACTGCGGCGACGGCATTTTCGGTGCGCATGATCATGGAGGAGGTCTCGCTGATGCGTTCGCAGAACCCCATGCATGGGCCGTGCCAGAGAAGGAAAACTTTATTTAACAATGGGTTGGCGGATTTGCGAACCTGTTGGAAATCCGACATTGAGGGACGCCTCACGGCGGCGCTCGATTTGCACGTCGATGTCGTCTTTTTCCGAATAGCTAATCGGGCACTTTCTGCACCAGAATACTTCTCTTATGGAGACCAGCACGACGTCTTCATGAACGGACAGTGCAGAACGTTGCGTCTCTGCCGGACAGATCGCGATGTGCCTCTCCCATCGAGGTCGGCAGTTGCAAGAGCTGTCGCCCTATGGTGCCGTTGCACTGGCTCGATCCCGACATCCTCGGAGGCCGCGATCATGAAGAGTGACGCAATCTCATGTCCGCCGCGAGGGCTCTCTCAGGGGGAAGCAATTCTCTATGTTGGTGTCGGATCGATGCTCTTGATGAGATGGTTGCGGATGGGCGCATGCCCAGACCTAAGCGCATCAATGCTTTGCGCGATATGGGGCCTTCACCAACTGGATTGTCGAATCTTGTAAAGATAGCCGGAAGACAATTGCGTTATGGCCACTCTGCCGGTTCCAAAAGCACGTGCGCCATTCGGTCCCTGCGACTCAATCCAGGCGGAGGGATGAGGCCGCAAAGCAGCCTTTTGCGCGCCCACCGGTGGGCCAAGATGGAGCCATCGTAAACGCAGCTATTCGATGATCGCCGCCGCGGAGTCTTCAGGCTGTGCCGCGCCCGACACCGGCGACGTAGTGGCCGTCGATCGCCCCGTCGCCGATGTCGGTCCGAAGCTCGGCCAGTTTCGCGGTGAGATTCACTGCTTATTCCGCAGTGCCCACCGAGCTCGCACACGAGGTTCTATCAAGCGCTCACGGCTGCACTCGTTGTCGGATTTTCGACGATGTCGGACATGAGACACAGCGCGGTCAGGGTGATCGCATTGTTCTGAAATGATTTTCTCATTTGGCACGAGACCTGCAACGCAGTCCGCAAAACGCGCTGCGGCACGGAAAGAGGAGAAATCATCCCATGATCATGCGCGCCGAACATGCGGTCGCAGCGGCGAAAACTGAGCTTTCCCGGGACGGAAGACTTTCCGCCTGTTTTCCGGGCGACATCACACTTCGGGTTAGCCGGACATGACCGCATTCGATTTCCGCCCAACGCTGAATGCTCCCGACGATGATCCCTATCTTTGGCTCGAAGATGTAGAAGGCGAACGGGCACTTGACTGGGCCGCCAGCCAGTCGGCCAGAACCCTGGGGCACTTCGGTGTAACACAGTTCGATCGCGACCGTGACGCCCTGACAGCGATCTTCGACCGTCCTGACAAGATTCCCTTGATCACCCGCCGCGGCCCGTACCTCTACAATTTCTGGCAAGATGCCGGAAATCCGCGCGGACTGTGGCGCCGGACCACCCTTGCCGCCTACATGAAGAAGGATCCCCGTTGGGAGCTACTGCTTGATCTGGACGCCCTCGCCGCTAGCGACGGAGAGGACTGGATCTGGCGCGGCGCATCCCTTGAGCCGGAGAGACGGGAAAGAGCCGTTCTGGGCCTGTCGCGCGGCGGCAGCGAGGCGGTCGTGCATCGCGAATTCGATCTGGAGTCTCTTAGCTTCGTCGCCGACGGTTTCAACCTTGCGGAGGCCAAGGGCGGGGTTAATTGGCTCGACCCTGACACGCTTCTGCTTTCTAGTGCGCTTGGTGATGGCATGGCCACCCGCTCCGGCTACGCGCGCACCGTGCGGCTGTGGAAGCGTGGCGCGGATCCTCTCACCGCGCCGGTAATCTTCGAGACCGGTTCCGAATCCCTCGGCGTGTCCGGCCGTCTGGACCGCACCGCCGAGAGCGAGCGCCTCTGGTTCATCGAGCAGTCGACCTTCTTCGAGAAGATCGGCCGAATCGGTGACAGGAGCGGGCCGAAGATGCGGATCGACCTTCCTCGGGACGCCTCGTGGAGCGCCTTCGGCGATTGGCTGGCGGTAAAGCCGCGCAAGCCATGGGCAGTGGGAGGGATGACCCATGCCGCGGACGCGCTGATCGGCATCTCGCTTTCCTCCTTCATCCCCGGCGAGCGAAGTTTTGCCATCCTCTTTGAACCAGGCGACAGGCGCTCCCTGCAGTCATTCTTCTGGAATAACGGGAAGCTCATTATCTCCTACCTCGTCAACCTCGATTCGCGTTTCGAGATGTTCACCCCCGGCCGCCAGGAATGGACGCGCCGAGCGCTGGACACCGTGCCTGCCGAAGGGACTGTTCACCTTCGGTCGCTCGATGCGGAACGTCACGAGACCAATGGAGAGGTCCTCATTTCGGCTCAGGACCCGATCACGCCGCCGAAGCTTCTCCTATTAGACCTCAACGCCGCGGCGCCTCTCGGCGCTCCAGTAATCCTTAAGCGCAACCCGGAGAATTTCGACGCATCCGGGCTGGTGGTCACCCGCCGCGAGGCAGTCTCGACTGATGGTGAGATGATCCCCTATACGCTGGTCGGTCCGGCGAACGGGAACGGGGACGCCCCGGTTCACCTCACCGTCTACGGCGGGTTCGGCCTATCGCGCCTGCCCCACTACAACTCCTCGCTCGGCAAGCTGTGGCTCGAACGCGGCGGCACGTGCGTGGTGGCGAACATCCGGGGCGGCGGAGAGTTCGGCACCCGTTGGCACGAGGCTGGGCGCAGGGAGGGCAAGCGTCTCGCCCATGACGATTTCGCCGCAGTTGCCGCCGACCTCGTGCGAAGGGGCATTACGCTGCCGAGGCGGATTGCCGCCGAGGGCGGCTCAAATGGCGGCATTCTGATCGCCAATATGCTTACCCGCTATCCAGAGCGTTGCGGCGCACTGTTCTGCAAAATGCCGCTTGTCGACATGCGCCGCTACACCAAGCTTTTGGCGGGCGCGAGCTGGATTGACGAATATGGCGATCCCGACAAGCCGGAGGAATGGATTTTCATAAAGGAAATCTCCGCCTATCACGCCGCAACGCCGGGACATCCCTATCCGCCGATCCTGCTTGCCACCACCAAACGGGACGACCGCGTCCACCCGGGCCACGGGCGTAAGATGGCCGAAAAGCTGCAGGCTCTTGGCTATCCCGCTTACTTCTACGAGCCCAGCGCGGGCGGCCACAGCTGCGGCAAGGACAATCGGGAGCGGGCCGCATTCATTGCCTTGGGCACCAATTTCCTTCGCAGTGCGATCGGCTGGCAAGCTGATGGTGTTCGATAGGTGGTCGGGACCCAGACAAAGAGCAACCTTTCAATCAGTGAGTACAGGTCGATGTTGCGAGCACGGCGCGAATAATGTGTGCGCGGTCCCACGCAAACTGCGCTGAGCGCTCCGCCAATCTCACGCAATTCGAGCAAGACTTTTCGTAGTTCAGTGCATCATTTCTAAACAGCAAGGAGAGAATACCATGGCGAGAAACCAAATGCGCGCGGCGCGGGGAGTAACAGCGGCCGTTGTCCTCATCGTGATGGGACAGCAGGCCGTCGCGGCGGACCTTGCGCAAGCGGCGAGCGTCCCGCAGGCGGGAACCTCGGTCACGGAAGTGCCAAGCCCTTGGCAGATCCGCCTGCGTGCGTTGGGGGTCATCACTGAGGATTCGGGCTACGTCAATGGCGCGCCCGGCTCCGATCTTTCCTATTCGGACACCGTCACGCCGGAGCTCGATATCTCTTATTTCTTCACGGATAACATCGCCGCCGAGCTCATACTCGGCACCACCTATGCGAACATCGAGGGTCAAGGAACGATCGGCGGGCTGGGCAATATAGGCAAGGTTTGGCTGCTGCCGCCTACGCTCACATTGCAGTATCGTTTTACCAACTTCGGCGCTTTCAAGCCCTATGTCGGCGCCGGCGTGAACTACACGATATTCTATAACCAGGATGTCGGCAGCGCCGACGCTCTCAAGGTTAAGAACACGTTCGGCACCGCGCTGCAGGTCGGGTTCGACTACATGGTGGATCAGCACTGGGGGGTCAACTTCGACGTGAAGAAGCTTTTCCTGAAGCCAGACTTCGACGTCACCGTGGCCGGGGCGAAACTGACGGGAAAAGCGGCGCTCGATCCCTGGTTGATAGGCGCAGGTGTCGCCTACCGTTTCTGATAACCAAAGGCGAAGGCGGCTTGCCGACAGCCGATCTGAAATGAAGGGCGCCTTGTGCGCCCTTTTTACCCTGGCCCTGCACAGGCGAATCGACCCCGATCATTCGAACAGGCAGCCTATTGCCCATGGGCTGGGAGGTGCCGGAAAACAGGGGAACGTTCTGATCAATTCTATCGATGACCCCCGACGCATAGCGCCCGATTGTGGAGGCTTGCTGGTGAGCCATCGGCCCTCCGGTTGTCCTCCAACAGCGCGCGCCCTGACCGGTAGCGAATTTTCGCGAACAGTAACTTTGGAGAAAGCATATGTACTGTGAGTTATCTGCTGAACAAGTCGCGATTCGCGATCTGGCCCGTAGCTTCGCAAAGGCCGAGGTCGCAACCCGCGCTGCAGAAATTGACGAGTTGGCAAAATTTGATTGGGATTTGCATCGACGTTTAGCAGGATTAGGCTTCCTTGGTGTAACTGCTCCCGAAGAGTTTGGCGGGCAGAGCGCCGATACGCTTAGTTGGTGCATTGTAGTCGAAGAGATTGCAAGGGCGTCCTCTACCGTGTCCAACGGTATCACCCTCACCGACGGGATGATACAGTATATTTCTACGCGCGGGACCCGCGAGCAGAAGGAAAAGTATATACCGCCTCTGATCCGAGGGGAGAAGCTATGCTCTTTCGCCCTTACTGAGCCGGATACCGGTTCGGACGCCGCGTCGGTCCGCACAACCGCGCGCCATAAGGGAGACGAGGTCGTTTTAAATGGGCAAAAGATGTTCATTTCTGGCGCGGCATACGCGGACCACTTCATCGTCGTTGCGACCGTGGATCGAGAGCTACGCCACAAAGGCATTCGCACGTATATCGTTCCGCGCGACGCTCCGGGCCTGGTCGTTGGCGAGAAGCTCGATCTTATGGGCATTCGCGGTTTCGGCACATCCCCTGTCTTTTTCGATGAGTGTCGCATTCCGGTATCGAGCCAGCTTGGTGGAGACGAGGGTTTCCGGGTTGTCATGCAGGGACTGGATGGCCCAGGGCGATTGGGTGCGGCGTCGCAAGCAGTGGGGCTCGCGCAGGCCGCAATGGAGAGCGCACTCGCCTATTCACTCGAGCGGAGCCAATTCGGACAACTGATCTTTGACCATCAGGCTATCCAATTCATGTTAGCCGACATGTCGGCCGAAATAGAGGCGGCCCGATTGCTAATCTGGAATGCCGCCTGTCGTCGAGATGCTGGTCTGCCCTTCACCAAGGAGTCGTCGCATGCCAAGCTCTTCGCTGGCGATATGTGCGTGAGGAATGTTTCTAATGCTCTTCAAATATTCGGCGGCTATGGCTACTCCAAAGAATATCTGATCGAGCGGTTTTATCGCGATGCCAAAATCCATCAAATCTGGGACGGAACCAATCAAATCCAGCGCATGATTATTGCCCGTCAACTTAGAAAGCAAGCTGAAGCCGGAATTCTATGATGTCTAACGAGACGGTATTCGGCTGATTTTAATCGAGCAGGTTCGCAATTGTACAGTAAACGGGCAATAATAATAATTCCTGCGCGCTACGGATCAACTCGGTTTCCGGGTAAGCCCCTGGTCGACCTCAATAAAAGGCCGCAATCCTGCACACGATTGATGTCGCCTGGAAGGTCGGCGGCGTCGATGGAGTGTATGTTACGACCGACGACGATTGGATTTCGGCCGCAGTAGAAGGATACGGCTGCACGGCGCTGCTCACCGGCGCCTCGTGTCGCAACGAGACCGAAAGGGTGGCGGAGGCCGCCAGAATGTTTGGCCTCGATGATGACGATCTTGTAGTCAACCTTCAGGGCGACGCTCCACCTAGTGCCTTCGGGTTTCATCGCCAGTATTCTCAGCTTTCTGGATGAGCGACTCGAAGCTGACGCGGTCACTCCTGTCATCAAATGCAGCGCCGAAAGCTACCTTCGGATCGCCGAGGACATTCGCAATCACCGGATCGGTGCCACCACCAGCGTATTCGATGCAAGAAATCGCGCGCTGTATTTTTCAAAGGCGCTCCCCCGCTCGGTTCCTCGGCAGAGACGCTGGGGGACGTGCGCATATCATTACGTCGGTCTCTATATACCGAGTGAGATGTCTGAAGGGATTTGCCCAATTGCCTGTTGGTCCACATGAACGCTCTGAAAATCTCGAGCAACTGCGCTTCTTGGAAAATGGGCATACCATGCATGTGTAACAGGTTGCGGGCGACGGGCAAGAGTTTTTGGAACTCAACAATCCTAGCGACGTCGAACATCTGGAACGAGCGCTGCTATCGGGAAAATCCGCCCGACCGGAGACGGACCGATATTGAAACCAATATGCCTCAAGGATGGGGGCCGTGTTGAAGATCATGCCGGTACGCTGACTCAGCTCGTTAAGGCACTCTAAGATGGAACGTCGAAGTTCTGTCCACACTTGTCGATAACAAATCGTGGAGACTTCAATGAAACTTTTGGTCCAGTGAAACGCGTGGTTGATTACGACGTGAAGCCGCGCCTCAAGGAAGAGGCGATCCGGATGGAGGAAGCGGGCAAGGTGGAAGAGATCGTCGTGGTCTCAATCGGGCCGGCCCAGGCCCAGGAGACGATCCGCACCGCGCTCGCCTGGGTGCAGACCGCGGCCTCCTTAAGAGCGACGAGACGGTCGAGCTGCTGACGGTGGCCAAGATCCTCAAGGGCGCGGTCGAGGCGGAACAGCCCGGGCTGGTGATCCTCGGCAAGCAGGCGATCGACGACGACGCTAACCAGACCGGCCAGATGCTGTTGGCCCTGCTCGGCTGGAGCCAGGCAGCCTTCGCCGAAGATCGAGCTCGACGGCGACAAGGCCAAGGTGGCGCGTGAGGTCGACGGCGGCCTGCAGGCGGTCGAGTTGAAGATGCCGGCGATCGGGACCGCCGACCTGCGCCTCAACCAGCCCGCTACGCTTTGCTGCCTAACATCATGAAAGCCAAAAAGAAGCCGCTCCAGAGCCCGGCCGTCTTCGGTGTTGAGGTCAAGGCGCGCCGGAAGGCGGCGCTTGGAGTGTAGCTATCCGGCGCACAACGGATGCAGCACACTAAGGCCTGTTGAGATTCATCGTGAGTTTATGACGGCGGCAGCGAGATGGATGATGGCGTTGAAGCTCTGGTCGGTTTTGTCAGCTCGCATGGCGATGCGCTTGAACTCCTTGAGTTTGCAGAAGAAGTTCTCGATGAGATGACGCCATTTGTAGAGTTCGAGGTCGAGAGGCAGCGGCAGGGCGCGCCTCTGATGCTGCGAGATGACGATCTTGGCGCCGCGCTCGTTCAGATCGGCGATGATGGTGTTGCTATCGAAGGCCTTGTCGGCGATCAGCCCGCCGAAGGCGAGGCCGTCGATGAGCGGCGCGACGCCCACCGTATCGAAGCGATGCCCAGGCAGGAGAACGAAGCGCACGAGATTGCCGAGCGCATCGGTGAGCGCAAGAATCTTGGTGGTCATGCCGCCCTTGGAGCGGCCTATGGCCTGGCGTTGAGTCCCCCTTTTGCGCCCTGGCCGTGGCGGTGGACCTTGACGATGGTTGCGTCGACCATGGCGTACTCCATGTCCGGCTGGTCCGAACAGGCCTCGAAAAGCCGAATGAAAACATCGGCTTTGACCCAATCGCGGTATCGCTTGAAGACGGTGTTCCAGCTTCCGAAGAAGGCTGGAAGGTCACGCCACGGGCTTCCCGTACGCACGATCCAAAGCACGGCCTCGATGAAGCGGCGGTTGTCGCTTCCGCTTCGACCAGGGTCGATTGGCTTACCCAGGCAATGCGGTTCCATCTTCGCCCATTGGGCGTCAGTCAGCACAAATCGTTCCATCCAAAGCTTGAATCACAAACCACCGTCAGTGGAATCTGGAGGCTTCTGTGAGGTCCGCATGCTCGATGGGTCAGGCGCGCTCGGCGTCGGACCTCATTGTAAGCCGGATTGAGCGAAGCCGCGGGACGGTCTGGCACTATGGAGATTGTGGCGGTGCCGACTGTGCTGGGCTTTTGACGAATGGCTGTTGAACGCCATGGTCGCTGGTAGCCGGACGCTCGTCGATGGCGCCAGCGACGGCGTTGTGCCGATGGTCCGGTATGATGTTGCCGCCAAGGGTGCCGCTCATCGATCCAGCTTGTCGTGTTGCATGGCGTCGGTCGACAGGGGATTGCCGGCGCGCGTGAGGGCCGGTGCTGAACTTCCGTGTTCCTGACGCGTTTGGTGCGATCATGACGTGTCCTTCCAGAAGCGGTGCGGAGATGCATCTCCACACCGCCAGATGCTGAGCGTGATCATCTGACCGCCGCAACAGGGGCATCGCCGTGCTTCCGAGATGGCGGCATCACCATGGGCGGCGTGAGATAGGCTTCCTGTTGGCGCATCCAGCAGCCTGCGACACAGTTCAAGCTTTGTGGCGCGATGACCGTTTGCGAGGAAGCCGTAATGACGGATGCGGTGGAACCCATCCGGCAGGGTGTGCAGCAGGAAGCGCCGGATGAACTCGTGAACGTCGAGCTTCATGACCTTTGCCTTGCCGCGATGACGATAATCTCTCCAGCGGAACGCGATCCGATCGTCGGCCATGCTGACGAGCCTGGAATTGGCGATTGCGACGCGATGGGTGTAACGGCCGAGATAGGTCAGCACCTGTTGCGGCCCGCCGAACGGCGGCTTGGCGTAGACGACCCATTCGACACGCCGGACCTCGGCAAGCCGGCGCCTGAAGGCAACGGGCCCTGCCAGTTCGGCGAGGTCGCCGAAGAAACTCAGCCGACCTGCGTCATAGGCGGCCTGCAGTTGCTCCATGAAGAGCCGCCGAAACAGGCGCGACAGGACGCGCACCGGCAGGAAGAACCCCGGCCGGCAAGCGACCCAACGTGTGCCGTCGGGCGAAAGGCCACCTCCCGGCACGATGCAGTGGATGTGCGGATGGTAGTGCAGGTTCTGGCCCCAGCTATGCAGCACCGCGATGAGACCGATCTCGGCTCCCAGATGTTTGGGGTCGGCGCCGATCGTGCGCAACGTCTCGGCCGCGGTCTTGAACAGGATCGTGTAGATTGCCGCCTTGTTCTGGAACGCAATCGCAGCGATCTGCGCCGGCACGGTGAAGACGACATGGAAATAGGGAACCGGCAGGAGTTCGGCCTCGCGCGCGGCAAGCCATTCCCGGCATGCCTGCCCCTGGCACTTCGGGCAATGCCGGTTGCGACAGGAATTGTAGGCGATGCGGATCGTGCCGCAGGACCGACATCCTTCGACATGGCCACCAAGCTCAGCGGTGCGGCACAGTTCGATCGCACTCATCGTGCGGCGCTCGACCCGCCCGAGATGGCCGTCATTGACCTGCCGATATTGCTCGCCGTGGCGGCGGAAAATGTCCGCCACCTCCGGTCTCGCCGACATGGCGAGGCTAGCTCAGCCGGGAGGCACCACCTCCAGCTTCAGCCGGTCGAGCGGACTTTCCGTCCGCCGGATGAGACCGTTCGAGACCTTCGTGTAGCGCGCCGTGCTCGACAGGTGGTTGTGGCCGAGCAGAACCTGGATGATGCGGATATCGGTGCCGTTCTCCAGGAGGTGCGTGGCGAAGCTGTGTCGCAATGTATGGACTGTCACGCGCTTGTCGATCCCGGCGGCCGCACGCGCCGAACGACAGGCCGAATAAAGAACCTGCACATCGATGGGGCGATTTGCGTCGCGATCCGGAAACAGCCAATCCTTCGGCTTTGCCAGCCGCCAGTAGACCCGAAGAATCCGAAGCAGCTGCGCCGACAGCATCACATAACGGTCTTTGCCGCCCTTGCCATGCTCGACCAGGATTACACCGCGTTCGCTGTCGATGTCGCCGACCTTCAGGCCAACGGTCTCGGAGGCGCGAAGTCCCGCCGCGTAGGCCGTGGTCAATGCCGTGCGCGTCTTCAGACTCGGCACCGCTTCGAGGAAGCGAACGACCTCATCGGCGCTCATAACCACCGGCAGCGTACGCGGTGCGCGGGCATAGGCGATGCGTTCCGGGATATCGGCATGGCCAAGCGTCACGCCGTAGAAGAACCGCAGCGCGCACACCGTCTGGTTCAGCGCCGGCCACGATATCCCGGTCGAAACGAGATACACCTGGAAGGCGCGGACATCCTCAAGGCCAAGCCGCTCGGGCGATCGGCCAAAATACCGGGAAAACTTCGCCACCGCGTGAATGTAGGATCGTTGCGTTGCCGGCGACAGATTGCGGACCGTCATGTCCTCGATCATGCGACGGCGCAGAGGGCTCAACTCGGCCATCTCTCATCTCCTGTTCTCAAGATTGCGCTTCAACAGCCGCAATCCTTCAAAACAGAAGCGTCATCCGCAAACCCTCGCACCAAATGCCGCGGCAGCGGCTTCGTTCAATCCTGAATCTCAACAGGCCTTAGAGCACGTCCTGTTTAATCCGGTTCATATCCTGCGGCTTTGAAGTAGTTGGCACATTCGGCTGGGGTGAAGAGGTCGACGACCGCGCCGACCGCGTCCCAGAGAGCCTTGATGGTTCTCTCGGCCTTTGCTCGCAGCAGCGCCTTGAGTTTGGCGAAGGCGTTCTCAATCGGATTGAAGTCGGGACTGTAGGGCGGCAAGTAGAGCAGGCTCGCGCCTGCGGCCTCAATCGCGTCGCGCACGCCGGCGGCCTTGTGGGCGGGCAGGTTGATGGGGTGGACGCCCCCTCACGGCATCGCTGTGCCAAAGTGGTGTCGTTGATCATCACTTGAACGGAGGCGTCCATGTTGGAAGTTAACATAATCGGATTGGACCTGGCGAAGAACGTGTTTCAGGCGCACGGCTCGGATGCGTCGGGAGCCACCCTGTTCCGCAAAAAGTTGCGCCGCGATCACGTGCTTCGGTTCCTAGCTGAGCAGCCGGCTTGCACGGTGGCGATGGAGGCGTGTGCCGGCAGCCATTATTGGGCGCGGGAGATCGCAAAGCTGGGTCATGGCGTCCGGCTGATCGCTCCGGGCTACGTCAAGCCTTTCGTCAAGCGGCAAAAGAATGATGCAGCCGACGCGGAAGCGATCTGCGAAGCGGCCCAGAGGCCGACCATGCGTTTCGTGGCGGTGAAGAGCGAAGAGCAACAGGCCGCGGCCATTGTGTTCCGCGTCCGCGATCTTGTGGTTCGCCAGCGGACCCAGACGATCAATGCCTCTTCCACATCACTAAACTTGTTACGGCGATCGAGCAGATGGACCCCACTGTCCCCGAAGCCGCCCGCCCGATCCTGTCTTTACTCGTTGAGCAGTTGCGGTCGCTGGATGCGAGAGTGGCCGAGCTCGACCGAGAGATTGGCCGGCGCGCCAGAGAGGATGCGGAAGCCAAGCGCTTGATGACGATTCCCGGTATAGGACCGATCACCGCGACGGCGCTTGCCGCGTTGGCCCCGTCCGCTCGGACCTTCAAGAGAGGTCGGGACTTCGCGGCATGGCTCGGACTAACGCCGCTGCAACGTTCTTCGGGCGGCAAGCAAAAGCTCGGCGAGAAATCCCGCATGGGCGAGCGAACCCTGCGACGGCTGCTGATCATTGGGGCCAGCGCCGCTGTGCGCTGGGCCATGCGGAAGGGGTCGACCGGGGATTCGTGGCTTTCGCAGATGCTTGAGCGCAAGCCACCCATGCTGGTCAACGTCGCCTTGGCCAACAAGATGGCGCGCATCGTGTGGGCATTAATGGCCAAAGGTGAAACCTATCGAACGCCGGCCATAGCAGGATAGTCCGCTCCTCGAGCGGGCTGCCATGGTGTGAGAAGGTCGAACGGAGAGTATGGCGCATCGGTCAACGAGACGGGATCGGGAAAACCAGATCATGGATACGCGCCTTGAGCGCGCCAGGTTGAATTGGACCCGATCCGCGAACTCCCATACGGGCCCGCGGCATGTAACAGCCGCAACAGAGGCCGGACACATGTCAGCACCCGACCACGCTCCGCGCTCTTCGAAAAATTCTTCTTGCACCAACGGGGGCGTCCACACATGTCCATGACGACTACGTCGCCCTCCGACAATGTAGGGACCAGCACCTGCTCGACATAGGCCAGGAACAAGTTGCCGTTCATGGCGCCGTCGTAGACGAAGAGCGCAGTCATGCCCGTCAGCCGCAGCGCTCCGGTGAAGGTCGTGGTCTTCCAGTGGCCATGCGGCACGCCGGCCCGGCAGCGCTCGCCGCGCGGCGCTCTTCCACGCAGGCGGGCCATCTTTGTGGAGAGGCCGGTCTCATCGATGAACACGAGCTTCGCCGGATCAAGATCGAGCTGGCCGTCGAACCAGTCCCGGCGCCGCTTCAGGATGTCGAGGCGACCCTGCTCCAGTGCGTGCGCGGACTTTTTTTGAATGTCCAGCCGTGACCGCGAAGCCAGGCGCTCAAGGCGCTGCGGCTGATCCGCACTGACTGCTCGGCGACGAGCCGCTCCACCATCTCGTTCAGCGTGATGTCCTTGCGCTCCTCGAACAGCCCGACGATGAAGGCTTCATGCGCATCGAGGCTGGAGGCGCGGCGGCGGCCCTGCGGGCGTGGCGCGCCAGTTCGCCGATCTTCGCCCGCGCAATCCAGCGGATCGCGCTGGACACTCCCACGCCGAACCGCGCCGCCGCTTGCCGCGCCGACATGCCCTCGTCCGAAGCCTTCGAGACCCGCGACCGAAGATCACCGCTCAATGCTCTTCCCATCGTCCACCTCCATCGAGGTGGATGTTGAATCAGCACAAAACGCAGCCGTCACATCACAATCGATTCATCGATCACAGGACGTGCTCTAGTGATCAACGGTCACGAAAGCGTGCTGTCGGTGCGAACCGGCATCCGCTTTCAATGACCCTTGCCAAAGCGCGAGCCTTTGCCTGTCGGGGTTCTCGGCCTAAGTTACCACCGGCATGTCCAACACGTCTCAAAGAGCCCGGCAGAAGATTTCTCGCTGCCGGGCCGGTCTGCCTTGGGAGGAGACAACACCAGCAAAGCAAACATGAGCGGCTCAAAGCGCCTTTTGCAGTTCCGGCAGAATGACGAAGAGATCGCCGACGAGACCGTAGTCGGCGACCTGGAAGATCGGCGCTTCCTCGTCCTTGTTGATGGCAACGATCACCTTCGAATCCTTCATGCCGGCAAGGTGCTGGATGGCACCGGAGATGCCGACGGCAATATAAAGGTCGGGCGCTACCACCTTGCCGGTCTGGCCGACCTGCCAGTCGTTCGGCGCATAGCCGGCATCGACGGCGGCGCGAGATGCGCCAACCGCCGCACCGAGCTTGTCGGCGACCGGCAGGATGACCTCCTGGAACTTCTCGGAGGAGCCCAGCGCACGGCCGCCCGAGATGATGATCTTGGCCGAGGTCAGCTCTGGACGGTCGGTCTCGGAGAGCTTGTTCTCGACAAAGCTCGACAGGCCGGGATTGGCCGCCGCCTGGACCGTCTCGACCGGCGCGGAACCGCCCTCGGGCGCTGCCTGGAAGGAAGCGGTACGCACCGTGATGACCTTCTTGGCGTCACTGGACTGCACCGTCTGGATGGCGTTGCCGGCATAGATCGGCCGCTTGAAGGTGTCGGGCGACACGACTTCGATGATTTCAGATATCTGGGCGACATCGAGCAGCGCCGCCACGCGGGGCGCGACGTTCTTGCCCGACGAGGTCGCCGGCGCGATGATCGTCTCGTATGGCTCAGCAAGCGAAACGACGAGTGCCGCCAGCGGTTCGGCGAGACGCTCGGTCAGTTCGTCGGCGTCGGCGAGCAGCACCTTGGTGACGCCCTTGAGCTTGGCGGCGGCATCCGCTGCCGGCTTGGCACCTTTGCCGGCAACCAGCACATGCACGTCCGAACCGATCTGCAGCGCCGCCGAAAGCGCCTTGGCGGTCTGGTCGGAAAGCGCAGCGTTGTCGTGTTCGGCAATCAGAAGAATAGCCATGATGTTTTCCTGACTTTCGTCTTCGAGGCTCCTGAAATCCGGTCAGGCCGAGTCGAAAACGGTTGGTTTCGAGAACCGGAGCGGAGCGTACTTCAGTACGTGTTGGGGTGGACGGCCCCCGACGGCATCGTGATGTGCCAGAATGAGGTCGTTGAAGATCTCAAACAAGGGAGACCGTCCGTGGATAAACTTATTCGCCTTGGCATGGATACGTCAAAGAGCGTTTTCCAGTTGCATGGGGTGAATGAAGCCGAGCAGCCGGTGCTGCGCAAGAAACTGCGACGCAGCCTGGTGCTTGCGTTTTTTGCTCAGCTTCGGCCGCTGAAGGTGGGCATGGAAGCCTGCGGAGCGGCGCATTACTGGGCGCGCGAATTGCGTGCGCTGGGCCATGAGGTGGTTCTGTTGCCGCCGCAATATGTGAAGCCCTATGTCAAGCGTGGCAAGTCGGATGCGGCGGACGCCGAGGCCATCTGCGAGGCGATGAGTCGGCCGAACATGCGTTTTGTGCCGGTCAGGAGCGCCGAAAACCAGGGAGCGCAGATGCTGGCGAAGCTGCGCGCGCAGTTCATCGGCCGGCGCACGCAGCTTGCCAATTCGATACGCGGCTTTGCGGCAGAGTTCGGCCTTGTCGCGCCCAAGGGGCTTTCCCGTCTCGGCGAACTGCTGGCCGACATCCGCGCCGATACGACGCTCCCGGACATGGCCAGGCAGATGTTCGAGACATTGGCGCGCGATTATGCGCGGATCGCCGAGGAGATCGCCGCGCTCGATGAACAGCTTCTGGCGCTTCACAGGCAGAACGAAATGAGCCGGCGGCTGGCCGTCGTGCCGGCGATTGGTCCTGTCGGAGCGACGCTTCTGGCGATCAAGGTACCGGAGGCGCATGGCTTCAAGTCGGGGCGAGACTTTGCCGCCTGGCTCGGGCTGACGCCGAAAAACCATTCGACAGCCGGCCGCAACCGGCTTGGGGTGATCACCCGCGCCGGCGACGAGATGCTGCGAAGTGTGCTGGTGGCGGGTACCACCGCTCTCATCCAGCACATGCGGCGCGGCAGCAAACGGGTCTGGCCGTGGTTGCAGGCCTTGATTGCGCGCAAAAGCCCCAAGCTGGCGGCGGTGGCGCTGGCCAACAAGTTGGCCCGCATTGCTTGGAAAATGATGGTCAGCGGCGAGCATTATCGCCCCATGAGCGACGCCGTGTCCGAAGCCGCGTCGGCGCGACCATGAGGCAGGCAAAACGTTTGGCGTCAGGCGCTCGCGCGCGGCGCTGAAGGCCGGAACTTGCAAGCAAAGGAGAAGATGGTGTGATCGGTCGAACCGGGACAGGCGAGACATTCCGAGGTGCTCACCGGCAATCAATGCCGTGTCCGTGTTTGGAACTCTCCGTCCGCGAAGCCCATCTTGGCCAGCGGCCGCAATGACCGCGAAAAAAGGCCGGACATATGAGCGCAAGAGATCCGACATACGATCAAATCCAATCCTTGCAAGCAGGGGGCCGTCCACATATGAGCACCGGAAGCGGAGAAACCGGCCGTTTGCAGGCCGGCCTCATCGGATTTCCTTAGAGCACGCCGGCTTCGTTCTTCAGCTTGTCTACCAGTTCGGCGACGCTCTTGACCTTGACGCCCGCCTTGCGGCCGCCCGGCTCCTCGGTCTTGATCACTTTAAGCCGCGGCTTGACGTCGGCGCCGTAATCGGCAGGGCTCTTCTCGTCGAGCGGCTTCTTCTTGGCCTTCATGATGTTGGGCAGAGACGCGTAGCGTGGCTGGTTCAGCCGCAAATCGGCCGTGACGATCGCCGGCATCTTCAGTTCCAGCGTCTGCAGGCCGCCATCGACCTCGCGCGTCACCGTGGCCTTGTCACCGTCGAGCACGATCTTGGAGGCGAAGGTGCCCTGCGCCCAGCCGAGAAGTGCGGCCAGCATCTGGCCGGTCTGGTTGGAATCGTCGTCGATCGCCTGCTTGCCGAGAATGACAAGGCCGGGCTGTTCTGCCTCGACGACGCCCTTCAGCACCTTGGCGACGCCCAGCGGCTCGGTCTGCTCGTCGGTCTTGACCAGGATGGCGCGGTCGGCGCCCATGGCGAGCGCCGTGCGCAAGGTCTCCTGTGCCTGCTGCGGCCCGATCGACACGACGATGATCTCTTCGGCCTTGCCAGCTTCCTTCAGCCGGATCGCCTCTTCGACCGCAATCTCGTCGAACGGGTTCATCGCCATCTTGACGTTGGCGAGTTCCACCGCCGAACCGTCCGCCTTAACCCGGACCTTGACGTTCGCATCCACAACCCGCTTCACGGGCACAAGGATCTTCATGAAACAATTACCCTTCGATTTGTGAAATCAACACTGCACCGGTTAACTCAACTATCGTAAGTGTCTCTTATAACAGCGCCCAAGATACATTTTCCGTTCTGTGCCGTTACCGCCGGATAAACTTCGCCCACCTTCGGACTCCTCGAACCCATCATAGGATTACTTTTTAAGCCATTTTCCAGCCGCGATACGATAAAGCACCTGACGTCGCAACGGATGCCCTTCCGCTCTACCTGGAAGGTCAAAATCGTCTCGTGGATGATGGCTCATTCCTAGCCGCTCCATAACGCGTGTTGAAGCCGAATTGCCAACAGCTGCATTGGCAACAACTTCGCTTAATGCAAGGCGCTCGAAACCAAACGAAAGCGCAGCGGACGCTGCCTCAGTTGCATAGCCTAGCCCCAATGGGCTGGGTCCGACCGCCAGGCGATCTCGACGGCCGGCCTGAAGTGCGCTTGGAAAGGAACATTAACAAGGCCGCAGAAGCCGAAAAGCCCGTCATTACCCGAGCCTCGAGCGCCCAAAGGCCATATCCATGTTTTTTGAAATGGTCACGTTGGTCGTCTATCCATGCCTCCATCCTTCTGCAGGACCCACGCCATCGCGACGTCCGCCATAGAGACATTGCGCTCCTTAGATACCTGTTCCACCGCGGCGACAATCTCCTTGTCGTTCGCCTCGTTGCGTTCGTACATCTGTGAAACATGTCCGTAGTTGAACGATCAGTTTCGGTGCTCCACGGCCGCGTCAGCTTTCCGCTTCCAAGCGGGGACTACGGGATGACCCCGACCTCATCTGCCCTGCAAAAGCATCTCGCGCTCTTCCTCGCGATAGTTCAGGCTCACTTCTGCATCGAGACGAACTTGGTCCACGTATTTGCTCGGCGGTGTGTTGATACTTGAGGAATTGCCAAGCATACATCGACGAGGCGCCGATATAACGCGCTTTGCCTGCCTTCACCACTCGTGGAGCGCCTCCATGGTTTCCTCGAACGGCGTTGCCGGGTCATAGCGGTGGATCTGGTAGACGTCTATGTAGTCGGTGCCCAAGCGCTTAAGGCTGCAATCGATCTCCGAAAGGACCGCCTTGCGGGACAACCCGCTCCATTCGGGCCAGGTCGCACGCGGTTGAACACCTTTGTCGCCAGCACGATCTCGTCGCGCGGCGCCAGTTCCTTCAGCAGAAGGCCCGTAATCTCCTCGGACGTGCCTTCCACATAGACGTTAGCTGTGTCGAAGAAGTTAATGCCGCCTTCCCAGGCCGCCCGGAGCAGCGGCCGCGCATCTTTACCAAGCACCCAAGGGCGCACCTCGGACTTGTTGCCGAACGACATGGTCCCGAAACAGATTCGGCTAATCTCGAGACCGGACTTTCCTAGTCGCGTATAATCCACGGCCTAAAATTCACTTTTGCTCTAATTTCTGTGTGCAACCCGGATGCCCGCGAGCTGCGACACTTCGTTAGGTGGTCAACGGAGGGCGGGTTGGAAACCTATCGTCGGAGAACAACAGTTTGGCTTTGCCGACCCAGGCCATCGGCCCCTAACTCCACCACGTCGCCGGGCTTCAGAAATACCGGCGGCTTCATTCCAAGCCCCACGCCGTGCGGAGTGCCGGTCGTGATAATGTCTCCGGGCTCTAGTGCCATGAAACGTGAGATGTACGAAATTAAATGCCTGAATGAGAAAATCATCTTGGCTGTCGATCCTGCTTGCCGAGTGATCCCATTCACCGTGAGCCAGAGAGTCAGGTTTTGAGGATCGGGGATTTCATCCGGCGTCACAAGCCAGGGTCCAAGTGGGCCAAAGCTCGGCCAGGACTTGCCTTTTATCCATTGCCCCCCACGATGTAGCTGAAACTGGCGCTCGGAAACGTCGTGGCAGACAAGATACCCTGCTACAACCGATAACGCATGCTCTTCAGCCAGATCAAAAGCATGCTCACCAATGACAACGGCAACTTCCGCCTCCCAGTCCAGCATCCGTGAGTCTCGAGGCATCAA
>NZ_JAMYLH010000038.1:0-48116 GCF_040317925.1 Mesorhizobium sp. M1348
AGATCCGCGCCAGCGACCTCGAAGACGAACGGATCAAGGCCGATTTGGCGCGCAATACTCCGCATCGCATCCACGACGACAACCAGGAATCGCTGTTTTCCGCCATTTGAAAAGGAGGTGCATAATGAATCGGTCTTCGCTCTCGGCAGAAAGTCCTGGCTGTTCTGCGGTTCCGATCGCGGCGGACAGCGCGCGGCCGTTCTCTACAGCCTGATCGTCAGCGCCAAGATGAACGATGTCGACCCGCAGGCCTGGCTCGCCGACGTCCTCGCCCGACTGCCCGCCTATCCGGCCCATCGGATCGATGATTTGCTGCCGTGGAATTGGAGATCCGCAAAATTGCGGACCCAACCAGCGGCGGCCTGATCATGCAGCGCAATAAGGTGCATCACGTCTACACCGTCGATCGTGTCGCCAGGGACCTCGGCGTCAGCGAAGCGCTCATCCAGGACCTGACCCTCGGTCTCGAGCCCGAGGACGGCGTCATCTGGGTCTACGGCGCCAACGATGACGACGGGATCTTGGCCTTCACCGATGAAGGCATCGAGGAGGTCGAACTCCTCCTCGAAGAATATCATCGCGTCTCCCCATCAAAAACTTGACGCCGGCACCGCGGTGCTCAGGTCCTCATGGCCGCCGGATACACGTCTGCGGTCTTCACCGGATGGGTACGGCCTTAGCTCACTAGGCCCCTTAGCATCCTGACGAGGTTACCATGAATTGGCGGAGCGGTCCGATCGAGCAGCCGGATAGTCAGGAGATGTTCCGGCCGACGGAGATCGGGCGCAACCCCGACTGGTCTCGCGAAGAAACTGCGCTCCTGATGGATTTGTACTCGAGCGCGCCTACCGCGGGAAAGAGCCATCCGGAGGTTGTTGCGCTATCACTGTTATTGCGTACGGCTGCCAAGCGTCAGGGAAGATCCATATGGCCATCTTTCCGCAATCCTGCGGGCATTGCGATGCGTTTGCGCAATTTTGGCAAGTTCGATCCCGCTGCGCCTCCTAATCGAAACGCTGGTCTTCGTCCAGGCGGCGTCACAGACCGCCTCATGTGGAAGGAGTTCGGCACGGATAGGGCAGCATTGGCCTCGGCAGTGGAGAAGATCAGGAGGTCCATGGGGTTTGACGCCTGGACTCCGCCCAATCGTAGTTCGCGCGGCCCAGCACCCTACTACGGATCGCACGCTATTGTCACGGCAGACGGAAGCACCGGGGTATATTTGTTACTGATCGATGGACCACTTGACATCCTTGCGCCTCGGGCGACGGCCCAAGAAGGATATCAAGTTGTGAAGCTGGGTCGAACGGCTGACCTTGAACGTCGTCTCTTGGAATTGACTTGTGGTCTTCCGCCTACAAGTCATATCCGCTACCTGCCGATCGGACTTCGCACCTTCGCGAACGGAAATGATGCGCATCGGTTCGAGCGGCAGTTGCTCAACCTGTGTGACCGTGAGGGTTGGTCATTGGGGGGTGAATTCGCCTACGCACCACTGGCCACGCTAAGGACTGCGCTCTCAATGGCAGTCGAAATCTTCTGAACTTGCAGCCTAGTCTGACCGCAATTGGCGGCGTTGCCAAACCCCACCATGACCAGAAAACTAGGAAAAACCCTACCACTATTATGAATACTGAGCCTGTAGGGCCTGTACCACGTCCGCGATGAAGGCTTCGGAAGCAAATGGCACCTGCGCGTAGATAAGACTCTGTTCACCCTCCGCGCGAATGATCATATGACCCTTGCCAAGCAGCCGCTCGGCACCGCGCTCTCCGAGCGCAATCTCCGAGGTGCCTTCCGAATCCACCCGCAATATAAGCCGATTGCCAAGCTGAGATCGCAACTGCATCGGCATCACGTTAGCATCAGGTCGTTGTGCCGCGAAGATAAGGTGTATGCCGGCCGCTCGTGCCTTCACCCCCAACCTGCCCACTGTCGATGTCACTGCCGCTCGGTAATCTTCGGTCAACATCCATTCCGCGAACTCGTCGTGAATTACCCAATAGGTTGGCAATATGTCGGCCACATCGACCTTAGCATTGTATGAGGCGATATTGGGTGCGCGCGCTTCCTTGAAAAGCCTGTAGCGGTTGTCCATCTCCAGGACCAAACGCTCAAGCCGGTCAACAGCTATCTCCTGCTGGTCGATGATCCCCCCTTCGAGATGCGGCAGCGCATCAAAGGCAAAATAGTCGACGCCCTGCTTCGGATCGATGAGCACGATCTTTGCGTGGCGCGGGTCGTTGGTCGCCGCGATGCCCAGAATGATCGACTGCATCAGGACCGACTTCCCTGATCCGGTGCTGCCGGCGATCAAGGTGTGTGGCGCGTGCCGCTGGCTGGGCGACAAGAAGAAGAGCTCGTTGTTATCTTCGCGCACGCCTATCAGGATGTTCTGAGCGCCAGTGGGCGAAACTGAGGGTTTCCAGCGCTGCCACAGGCTCTGGATGTCCACGATCTGCCTCTCGGCACGCGCGACATAAATGGCGATCGCCCCTGGCTCCGGCCGAACGGAAATGATTTCCAGCTTGTGCGTCGTCAAGAGCTCCGAGCGCCGCTTCAATACCTGTTCGACCGTGATATTGGCACTGCCACTGAAGCGGAGGATAGCGGCGTTCGGAGTCAGCCTCTGATCGATTAGCTTTGCCTGAAAACCCAGCTGCTGCAACGCGCTCCGCATCATAAGGGCTGTGTTCGCCAACCATCTTTCATCCGGGACCGTTTCAGCGGGGCCAGTGTTGGCGTGTCGTTCGATGACGGACGCAAGGGTTCGGTCGACGGTGTCGGTAGGCGGAGCCGGCGCCTCCTTTTCCTCCTCAACCGACGCGACGCGGTCGGGAGCTACAGGCTTTTCCTTTCTGGGAGTAGGCGACTTGGGCGGCGCCGGTCGGATTGAGTTCGGCTTGCGCTCCATCGAACCGGCGCCCCCGTGTGGCGACGGCATCTTCCCGTATATCGGATCGATCGATGTAAGCAGATCTTCGGTGTTCCCGCTGGCCGCGTAGATGCCAAGCAAGGCCTTCAGCTCGGCTCGCCCAAACACCATTTGCCGGCTTGCGGGAACGCCGCCAACTTCGCTGAAGTCTGTCACCGAACCAGTATCAAGTGCGGTTGGAACGAAGACATGACTGAAACCCACGATCTCAATCTTGGCGACACCATCGCGCACGAGCCGGCGCCACTCCGTGAGAGGCACGCTGCTCGACGCCGGCACCTGGATCCCGTCCAGGAGGAGGTCTCCCAAACGCGATAGCCACGAATCTCGATCCAGACGGTTCGGCTCCGCCGTCGCATCAATGATGCGCCGAACTGTGTCCCGAAGCTGCTTCTCAGATTCCTTGCGCTTAGCAGCATAGGAAACGGCATCGACATACTTGGCCTCGGTCACGAGAATTCGAAGCACAAGCTGGCCGGCGTCATCGAGCGCTGGAGAGAGAGCCAGGATATCTGCCTGGGTCTCCTCACGCGCACCCAGCCAGCTGGCATAGTCGTCCAGGAAATACCAGCCGACCAGGCGGTCGGGTTCCAGCGCCTGGCGGGCTAGGAACCGGCTTAAAACGACACCGATGAGCTCGCCCGCGGCCTCACCGCGCTTGGCGGCGCGCAGAACAATGTCACCTGAAATGTCATTGGCATCTGTGATGAACTGCTCGGCCAGCGCATTAAGCTCGTCAGTCGTCAACGCCAACTGAAGCTCTTCAAGCCTGCGGCGGACCATTGCATGGAGAAGGTTGAGCGGCGCACGAGAGGAGATGACGATATTGCGGCCCTGCGTCGATGACTGTTTGTAGCGGATTACCCGGACGCTTTGGTTCTGCAGCTGCCGCCGATCGAGAAGCTCGTCGAAGTTCACTACCCAAGCTCCAAGATCGTGAGTTTCATCAAAAATCCGGGCCGTGCGTTCGTCGCGAAAGTCCAACTGCCGCACCGGCAAGAGCCGCTTGCCATCATGGTTCCCCTCATCACTCTTGAGGAATGACGTCAGCGCCGACAGATACGCCCAACCTTCCCGGCTTTGGACAGGTGAACATAAGTAGACGCACGATTTCAGATCATCCATCGCTCCCGGCCGCCGTCGAGACCACCGCGCGGGCAGCAATGTGGCAATATTGGCCGGATTCGCGGACTCCCGGTACCATTCCACCGAAGCATGCCTTGAGATCACATCCTGGCTGAAAACGATGTCATAAGGGCGCCCATCCCTGGCATCGGGTGGCGGTGCTTGATCAGCAATCACGCTGATGCGCAACCGGGCCATAAAGTCCTGTGTCACCTCGGAGGCCGCCAGCACCTCCGGCGAATTGCTCGCACTCGTGAGGATGGCCCTATAGATGTCCCTCAGACGCCCTCCATCAGTGTGTCGCAGCATAACCTGGCAACGCATATCCTCATCGTCGTTGAGGTCGCCAAGACCCTCGACAATCTGCTGTGGGAGACGCGCCGAGTCACAATTGTAGAGCACGAGCGACATATTAGCGCGTTCGTGCGGGTGCAGATTGAGATAGCGCTGAGTCAGATCCAGGAGGCAATTGCTGCCAGCGGTCGCGTCATCGTTGGTCTCGCCGCCGCCTGCTCCCTCCAGCACCGGCCTCTCGTGAAGGGAGTAGTCCCCCTGGGAGTCAACAAGCGCAAGAAGTTCTGGCTTGCGCCCCGTCCAGGACACGACCACTTCGGGATAGAAAACGTGACGCATGTCTTCCGCAAGATCGCGAAAGAAAAGTTTCGTATCCCCTTCAAGACCCCCGGGCAAATCGATGATGTTGCGCACAACCTGTCGAACGTGGTGTGCCTTCCTCCAGGTGGCCGCCAAGCGCAACGGGTGCCAAGGCGCGACGATGGCCGCAGCAGCGCCGTCGCCGACCGGCGCCTGACCCAATTCCAGAAGCGGGCGAAGCAACAGCTCCTTGTTCCGGTCGCCAGGCGCCAGCTTTCGGACCGCGTCAAGCAAATCGGCGTACCGGCTTGCCTGCTCGCGACATGCCGGGTTCGAGGCGCCCTCCTGCCGAAATCCGAAAATCGCCTCCTCATACCCCTCGCTGAATGCCTCAAAATGCGCCTTCAACTGTTCAGAGCCGTCCTCACTGATGAGATCTTGTTCGCGTGCAGTCTTGAGATTTGCCTTCCAGTTCAGCCGGAGGTCGCGCTCCCGCCGATAGCTGGGCACAAGCGATCCGCGATCACGATCATAACCCGGGACCAACGTCCTTACGTCGGACAGGTCGATAGACCCCGGCCGGCGTCCCGCAGTTCCGGGCTCTCGGCCACATCGAAGGGCTACAAAGGGGTGCTTGATCAAGCGCTCCCAATCATCCGCCAATTGACCGGAGATCACGTCGGGCCGGTATTTCCAGATGAGCTGGGCGGATGCGGTCGAGGTGCCACCATCAAAATCTGTGGTTTCCAGTTCGAGCTGGAACCGCAGCTGAAGCGCGGCCTTTGCGACGGACCTGTTGACCGGGGACTTATCCTTGCTGTCTCGCCACCCCTGCAGCACGGCGGTATAATCGATCAGCGAGCCAAACTCGATCGTCACCCCAGGCGCGAGCAGTTTTTGTAGGCCGGCATACCGAAGCGAAAAAAACAGGCCCGCTTCAGTGTTCAAGCTACGGAGATCTCTCTTGGTTACAGAGTCGCACCGGATTGTCAGATGCCGTTGCACCCCCGACATAGAGCGGGCATTCAGCGTTTCCATCATCAGGGCGAGCCCCGAAAGGAAGTCGTCCGTCTCCAAGGGGCGACCGTAAATGAATTTGTCCCACGAGGATTTGAGCTTGCGGTCGTCCCTGATTTCGTCGCGGTGACGTTCGTAGAAGGCTATGTCTTCCTCTTCGGGCGCGCTCGTCGTTTTTCGCTTAACCAGGAGTTCCAGGTACTCTTCATCTTCAGTCGACAGTAGGTCCGCCGGTCCCTCTGCATAAAATCGCTGAGTATCCTGACCGAGGTTAGCCTTCTCCCTTGCAAGGCCCTCAAACAGGGGTTTGATGTGTTCCCATTGGCAGTTGGCTAATGCCTCTGAGCTGGAGTTCCAGCCTGGCCGGCTTTCAATGAATAGATCGACCACCGGATGCACGAGCGCGGGGATGACATCGCGGGCCTTCTCGTAGGCATCGCGAAGTTCGCTCTCTGAAATGACGATCTGGTTTGGATTTTGCTTGAGAAGATAGGGGTGGCGCTTGCGCCGGAGCCCGACGAACTCCCGCCGCCACGCCGAAGGATGGCGTCGCGAGCGATCCTTGATACCAGCGAATGCGGCAGGGTCACGTGGCAGCTGAAGCGCTGGAAGCGCGTAGCCCAGCGCCTCGACGATCGGATATCCTTCGTCACCGACAGCCTCGCGCGTCGACACCACATAGCGGGCAAACCGCTCAAGCGCAGTGGATCCTACCTGAACAAGACCAGCCAGAGATTTTTCCCAACAGGCCCTTGCATCATCGGTCAGGGCCAGTCCGGCGCTGGCCACTGAAACCCATGCGGACAATCGTTCCATCAACTGCGCCGAGCCCACCGGTGTCACTTCATGAAGCGACATATCTTCGGCTTGTCCCTCGTCTGAAGTCGCATTTGTGATCAGGAAGGCGGACTTGTCGCAGTCAGCGCTGCGATAGAACGTGGCGTTTCGCTCGGTGAGTATGTCTTCCGGAAGGGCATGCTCTTCGAACAGTGCCTTGGGCAGCTTGATTTCAATGCGTTCGGCCAGGAAGAGGTCAGACAGTACCGCCCTGGTGACCGCCACAGTTTGCGCAACACTTAGCCCGTCTAGCAGAAAACGTGCCGTCCCGGCCTCGGGGGCGTGATCACTCAGTTCCTCCTTGAGGATCGAGCATGCAACTTTCCCGATTAGTTCGTGAATATCCATGAACGTCGTCACATTCTAAGGGAAAGAGGATTTTCAACATATGCGCAGGCGTCTGAGAGCCGTCGCAGCATGCCTAGGGTTCGCAGCCGCCGTTCCAGACGAGCCGAATTCAGCTGGAAGGACTTTCGGTCGAACTCATCGTCTGACAGCACCTGCACCGCTTCCCGCTCACCGATCACGAGACCGTACCGCCGATAAAGCAGGTCGAGGAACTCGCTGTAGTCCATGCGGGTCGGGACATTCGCCAGGATCAGGGATTTCAGCAGGGCGTCGGTCGGGGCGTACCGCAACTGGTTTGTCCCACGTCTGGATACCAGGCCACAGCCTGCGCCGTACGACCGGTGTACGGCCGCAACATGCTGACGGTGCCTTGCCTGAGCTGCGCGCTTGAGGTCGACAAGGAGAGCGTTCTCGTCCGGCGGGCCGTTGTAGTCGTCGTCAGCGGGCCAACGCACCGTGTCGACCAGCAGCCTCCTGCAGTCGGCGAAAGGCGTCTCACCTTGCTGGCGACGCTGCCATTCCTCGCCACGGCCGATTGCATTGATATAGGCGTCGACCGCTCGAGATGGGAGCGTATCGTTCATCTGAAAATTAGAGATCGAGAGCTCCCGTATGGGCGTGCGTCGTGGGGCCAGCACCTCACAGATGAAGTGCGGCTTGCTTGCGAAGCAATACTCTGCGGCAACCAGCAATTGATAGCGTAGCAGGTGCAGGCAGGTCAGTGCGGCCAAATGCGGATAAGTGTCGAACCGGGGAAGAGGACCGCGCAGAAGGGCCAACCAGTCGTCCGCTAGATCCTCGAACGCGTCGTGGCGAGCGTATGGAAGATAACTGTTTCCGCGAGTGGACTTGTCTTCCTCATAGTACGGTTCCAGAAGCCGCAATAGTCGATCGCAAGGATCGCCGTCCAGCATCTGGGTGATCTCCGGCGCAAGTTCAGCCGCGCGCCGGGAGCGGCAGAGCATCTGATAGGCCAGTTCACCCGGCAGGCCAAAATTGATGTACTCGCGCGAAGAAGAGTTGTTCTTGACGTTGAGGTCCTCATAGAGAGCGTGACGGCCGAACGGGAACACGAAACGGGACGACCATCGTTTGTTCGACCCGCTCTCGATCGTCGTGCCGCGGAGCATCGACACCATCGCAACGAAGTCGGAGAACGAACTGAAGCGCTTCCGCAGGTATGAAAAATCCCTCTCTGGGACGCCTTGCGCCCGCTCGGCCATCGCAGCCAGCCACTTCTCCCAGGCCGCACCATCTGCCAGGCCCTCGTCGGCAATGCGCAGAAGCGGTTCATTGTTGTAAAGAATGTTGCGCATATACATGCGCTGGGCGGGCTTGAAGGTAAGTGGATATGGTTTGCCGCGGTCGTCGAACAATGACTGATCGCGCTCCTTGGCCTCAGCGACCCCCAACAGCTCGAGGAAGATCAACCATGGATTGGTCGTGTCCCAAAGCCGATGGCCCCAGATCTGCTCGTCGATCCACATGTCATTGTTGGGATGGTCGTTTCGCGGGGGTGGGGGCAGGGTCTCAAGCACAGCTCACCTCTATCACGTCGTCGACCGGCTCACCTGCGCTGTTGAGGCTGAGGAGTCTAAAACTGAGATCGGTCGCTTCCACCGTGGGACGCGACCGCGCGAGTGCGGACAATATTGTGCTTTTGAAGGCAAGAATGTCTTCATGGCACTCCTTCGAGAAGCTGCCCGGCAAAGCGCCTCCGGCAACCCGCATAAGGAACTCATACCGCACGAGGTTGAGGTCGAGTCGCACCTCAACGCCACTGTCGATCTCCACGATCAGCGTCGGCAGGGCGCCAGCACGCAGTTCAACCCTCTCGTGACGACGGGGCGTCACGCTAATGCGCTCGACGAGAATCTGACTCAGCCCTGCCGCCGAGCCCGACAGACCGGCGGCAATAAGCAATTCCCGGTTAGTGGTCACCAGCATTCCCGTGAAGATGCGATTGAGACCATTGACGAGGCGGCCAAGGATGGCGCCGGCAACCCGGCCATTGTTTCGCAGAGGAGTGACGACTTCCCGCAGGAATTCGCCGGCGTGGCGGAACACCGTCAGATCCCAGAGTCGCAACTCCTCCGCCTGATCGTCTTGGATCTGGAAGAAGATTGCCCGCCGTTGTGCCTGCAGGCTGGCGAGGAAGGGATGCTCCCCCTCCTGGGTCGCGTCGGGCCGCTCAAGGTAGTCATTTCGCAGCGCGTACAACTCATCGAGTGCCTGCGGCGAAAACGCACTTTCGACGAGATTGACGTAGTAGGGTCTTAGCGTTTCGTCAGAAGGTCCAAAGACGAGAATGTTGTCGATCCTATTGGTCGTTTCGTCTCCTATGCCAAAGCGATTGAGAAACTCGAAAATCTCCAGACTCTCGCGACGGGCGTGAGACAGATTCGCACCAAACAGATTTTGGAAGATGTCGCCCGCATGAGCCTTTCCGGAGCGCAGCAACGGCCTGACATCGGCAGGTGACATCAATCTGTCTTTGGTCAGGGGGTGTCCCAACAGCATGTTCGAGATCAGTAGCAGCACGCGTCGGATTGGCGTGTGCAGCTCGTTGAGATCCATCAACTCGAACAGCTGTCGCAGCCGTGCTCTGAACTGCGAGGACGAAAGGATTTCGAAGTTGCGGCGTATGGGACAGGCTTCCGAGAAAAAGCCGTCAGCTTCAGCCTCTGCATAGGCGGCCTGCCAGCCAGGATGCGCGACGATCGCATCAAGCGTCAGGTCGAGGATAGTTGCGCATGAAACTGTGCTGAGGTTGAAAAATGCCACCTCTCCCTGACTCGCCGGTTTGGCCTCAACCAGACGGGTTTCCAACAAGGCGTAGCCTTCATTCGAGAGCGGTACATCAACCGCGCGGCGCCACGTATCCAGCAGCTGTCCATCATTGGCGGCTATGACGAAAATGTAGTTCGGGTCGGGTTCAAAGAAGCTACGGTTGATTGCCTCAAGAAGCGCCGACTTGCCCACCCAGATGCCGTAGGTCCCGTTCGTCGGCAATGCGGTCAGGTCACGGATAATGCCGACGGTGCGGGAGCGGCCTCCGACAACTGCCGAGATTTCCTGGTAGATTTCGTTCGCGGTCCACTCGCCGGCATCCCCGCCGAGCTCGGTCCAAAGACGCCCGCAGAGCCGGCTCTTTCCATCGCCCGCCGTCCCGGTGAGGATTATCGAGCGAGCCAAGGAAACGTCTCTCGACACTGCGGCGAAGAGATCGGCCTCGAGGGGATGGACAAAGTCCAAGGGCTCAACCTCGTAGCGCCGAGCAGAACGCCGGATCTGCTCGTCATACATATTGTCGTTTCTGGAGATCGGTCCATATTGCTTAATGAACCTGACCCAGCGGCTCCCCAGTCCATCCATGCGCTTCGCCCCCTGGAATATGCACGTAACTATCGCTTTGACGCCGCGGACCTTCGTTTCCGGTCTATATCGAGCATACGAGGCAGCCGTCGCGCAGGTGACTGTCGTCCTCGACCTCAAGGCCCCCCAGAGTTTCGACGAGAGACAGGGACTTGCGACTGGCTTTCTTGCGCGCCTGGGCTTTTTCCCAATCCGCCTTTATTCTCGCTACGCGTTCCGGTTTCGCCAGCTCGCGCAACGGCTCGTTCTGGCACCAGAAGAACTGCTCGCCGAACTGGACGGCCTTCTCCTCGTAAGCCTGGGCTAGCTCGAAGTAGAGGGGATGGGTTTCGAGGAGCCGTACCCACTCGATCTTTTGCTGATAGAAGCAGAAATAGCAGCCCGATCGGGAGCGGCCCCAATCCATGTAGGGCGGCAGACCCAAACCCGAATCTTCCAGGATGCGCATGATGTCGGACCGCACTAGCCCGTCGTCCTGGAATGGATACACCGCCAAGATGTTCGGCTTCGTGCTGATGTAGCCAGCCCGATTTTCATCTGCCCGAAGCCCCACATAATTGATGACCGGCCCGTCCCCGACGTAAGCCTCAAAGGGTTTTAGCTTCAGCATCTTGGTGCACCACCGCCGGTGGTTGGACGGCAGCATTCCCCTGTAGACCGTCAGCCAATGATCGAAGCTATCGACGGGCGTCGTCCGGACGATGGGTTTGCCCAAAATGGCCTCGAGCCGTCCGATGTAATCGTAGGTCTCGGGCAGCTCCTTGTCGGTGTCGTGGAAGATGTACTCGATATCGGGAACGCGGTCGCGCAGATAGATGGCAAGCGCCGCGCTGTCTTTGCCTCCCGAAAGGCTCAGAATGTGGCGCGGTGACTCCGCTCCAAAGGCGGTCGATATCTGATGTGCGTAGTCAGTGGTCATGAGGTAGCCTTATCTCGGTCGCGTTGGCAATGTTGTTTTCCTCGGGCGAAACTTGCCGAACGCGGTCCAATTCCTCCCACAGCAAGTTCGCAAGAATCTGGATTCGCTGTGTTTCGCCTTGCGGCAGTCGCTTCGCCAGAGCTTGCAGAGAGTCCTGATCACCCTCGTCGAGCGAGACCGGGTGAAGGACCCGCACCAAATCCCTGCCATCCCCTCTGGTCAGGTTCAGCCGGATTGCATCCACGGCGGGGCGATCCTCCGATGAAGAGAATATCGTGCTCTCGACCCTGGCGAATATCTCTGCCAAAGCGCCAATCTCTTCGGTGAACCGGACCTCGTCGCCGGGAAGCCAACGACTGGGCGGCTTGGCCACCACGAAACTTGCCAGGGACTCTGCCCATGCCTCGTCATGAAGAGCAGGGTCCCGCAGCCGAAGAGCGAAGGCCCGCAAGCGGGGTTCGCGCGCCGCCAGTGAAACCCGTGCCGCACGGGACGACAAGGTTACGCGATCAAAATGCTCCGGATCCTGACCAATCGCCTCGCTGGTCGCACTGACGATGCGCTTGATGAGTTGGTCATAGGTATTCTGCAACTCCGCTATGGCATCAGTGAAGCGCGCTATGAAATCATCGATCGAACCGCCATCCGCCTGATCGATCTGAAAATCAGCGAGTCCGCATGCGTGGGGAAGGTCGGCAAAGAGCAAACTTGCCGGTTCGCGGGCCGAAAGCAGTGCCTCGCGCACAGCGAGCGTAGTTGGAGAAAGAGCTTTGGCCCTACGGGTGTATTCGGGGAGCTTGGCCGCGAACTGACAAAGCTGCGTCACGACATCGAGCAAGACCGGCCGGCGCCCTTCAACGCCGGTAGCATAGAGACTGGCGAGCCGGACGAAGACGTCCGATCTCACGCCCTCAACGCTGCAATGCTGGATCTCAAATGTCTGCGGGGCCTTTGTGAGGCGGAGAAATTCCATTGCCCCGAACTTCGGGAGGAATGTTCCGTTCTCATACTGCGCGAGCTCGTGCCCGTGCTCTTTGATGACCAAGGCCAACAAGACCGGCGCTAGACCGCTACGCACGCCATAGGGCCGACCTGCCAGCCTGGCAAGGATGTCGGCGATTGGAACGCGGCAGCCCCGTCCCTTGCGCACCAATCTGAGGATTTCGGTCAGGCTGGGGCGCAGATGAAGCGGGTCCTGGGACGCCGGAGGGGTCTGGAGCACGAAGCCGCCGGCCTGCGCGACATGCAACCCTCCCCTTTGCAGGACTGACAAGTACATCGACTTTTCCGGCGGTGCCTTGCGCTCGTCAATTCCGAGAAGAGCCTTTCCCGACGAGTTGAACATGCCCTCGATCAGCCGCATGCGAGCTGACGCCGCCGCGCTGCTCAACACGTTGCGATTGACCAGCTCATTGGTCACGCGTGGCGCCAGGGGGTAGAGAGCCGAGCACAGTTGCGAAACGATCTTTGGAAGATTCCCCACCGTCTCGAGGGCCCGGCCCTTGTAAATCCACTCGACTCTTTCGCCCGGGCCAACCTTTGTCAGCTCCTCGAATTGGGCTCGCAGTGCCTGGCGAGAACGAGTGATCTGGCGTTGCACCTCGGCCGAAGCAAAATCATCATTGGCAAGGTCCGGAGTATTGCTCTCGACCCACTGCCATATGACGACGTCGCGCAAGTAGGCGGCAAGATGCCAAACAGGAGGAAGCAGACCGATCAGGATTGATGGCTCGCCGGCAACCTGCGGCGCAACGGCAGCTTCCCTGGCCTTCTTTTGTTGTTCCTTCTGATCGGCTAGGGACAAGATGATGAGGCCATCGGCTTCTGTCGGCCTGCTTGCGGCCGCAGCAACGTCCTCGGCAGCTGCGTAGCGAAGCTCGAAATAGCGCATCGTCCCGGTCTCGAGGTAGTGGCGTCGCGCTAACACCATTTCGCCGTCAAGAAGGCGGCCCAGTGCAGGGCCGACAGCCTCGATTGTCCCGACCGTTCGCTTGGCAGCTTCAACTGCCCCCTGGAGATTGATGCTCGATGTCGGCCAGAGCCGATAGGCTCCGGTGCCACCGCGCTCAAACAGCAGTCTCGAGCGACCGAGGCTCTCGATTGCCTCTTTGACCTTTCTGGAGCCGAACATCGACAAGCAGGAAACGACGCTCCTGCTCGTCGGGAGAAGGTCGTCAGCATCCAAGAGGTTCAAAATGCCGACCGTCTTCAGCACCTTCAGTTCGAGCGAACTCGCGTCGACGCAGCCGTCGATGGTGCCGACGATGCGGAGCCACTGATTTTGGTAGTTTGACGCCGACAGGCGATGTCCAAATGAACTGCGGACATAGTCGTAAAATTGGGAAACATCAAACCAGCCGGATCCTAGGGGCGTGGTTTCGGCGAAGGCCTGCAAAGCCATGGGTTCGCTGGACAGCAGGAAGCCGAAAAGTGAGCGCTCGCTTTGACCAAACTGGGAAAAGAATCGAACCATCACTGGCAGGAGAGACGGGTGCAGAGGGTAGAAGCTCGCTGGAGCGAGGGGCAGGCCATGCCCTCCCAGCCATCCGATCCGAACTGCACTCTCTAGTGCGTCCTTTGACCGCGCCCTCACATCATCAGAAAGCTTTTGCTGGTCGACCCCGAGCGCGCCGGCGATCAACGCGGCGGTATGAACCAGGGGCTGGTCGAAAACCACTTCCTCGAACCTGCCGGCCACCTTGTCCCATTCGTGACGGAGCGCCAAGGGCAGGCGCTCGGCGTACGCCTGAAAGCCCTGGTGCAAAATGCCAACGAGCAAGAAGGGCCGATCGCCGCTTCGGGATGCCATTTCGCCCAGGCGTTGGAGCGCGAAGACGTCTTCATGGTCCGGGTTCATCGCCGCGTACTCGAGCAACTTGCCAAGTTCGTCGATGACGAGAAGTACGCCATGACCACGGTCGGTCGTGTGCTTGACCAGTTGAGTGGTCAATTGCTCCAGCGCGCGCACCGAGCCCTCAGTTTCGCAGGCAACGATGCTTGCCTCCAAACGGGCGCTCATGACGTCGGGGCTACCCTGCTGCACTAGGCTTTCACGAACGCCGCGTGCGACTGCGCTAGGGATGCTTTCGCGACTGCCTGTCACCAGAATCGGAAGAAAGCGCTTGTGATCGTCTTCTCGATCCCAGCCGATGGCTTTCATTACCCGTTGAGCGTCTTTCGCGGCTGGGTCGCTGAGTATGCGTGCCAACACAAGCGCCAAGCTGGATTTTCCGACACCATAGTCGCCGGTGATACGCCAAGCACGCCGCTTGGATCCATCCTGGACGCTCTCCAAGATCCGGTGCAATGCGTCTGCCATCGGAGGAGTGACGATGTAGCCCTCCAAAGCCGCAACATCCAAGAAGTCCTTTTCCAACTGAACGGACCGCAGGAACCGGCCCGGCGCCGAGAAAACCTCGGCAATTCTCGTTTCGGGCTGGTCAACCATGGCGGATCGCCTCATGTTCATAGACTGCTTTCGCGTCCGCCTTGACCATCAACTCGCGTGTCAACAATCCCTGGATGGCGGAAGGGCGATAGCTGAAACCGTATCTCCGTTCGCGAGAGAGTGTTTCCAGGCGCGAGCGAATGTCGTCTTCGGGTAGTTTGAAGGACTGTCCTGGCGCGCCTGGCGCCGAAACAACAGTCCTAACCAGCATCGTCTTTTCTGCCGGAGCAACCCGATCCCAATAGTCCAGGAGTGCATAGGCGAAGAGATCGTCCGATATTTCCGGTTTGGGTTCTCTACGAAACGCATAGACCGGCTCCCAGCGTCCGGCATCGCTGCGACGCTCCCCTGTCTGCTGGAGAAGGCGCAGCTCCACGAAAGGGCCGTCAAGGGAGTCTTCAATACCGACGCGCGCGCTTCGCGCAGACTGGTAGGTATGAAGAAAGACATCCAGATGCTGGCTCAGCGTCACACTTGAATGGGTATAGCCGAGACGCTGGGACTGTCTGATGAACGCTGCTAGCGCCTCTGACCGGGAGAATTCGGGATATGGCCACGAGGCAAGCAGATAGTTCCAGGCAAACAAGGCAGGCGCGGCGGCCGAGGAAAGGGTCCAGTGCAACAGCCAAAGCGTCTTGGTTTCTTCAAGGAACGGGTCGGAGCCGTCCGCCCCGAAAATCGCATTTCCCAAATCTGTGAGGGCGTGTGTCCGGTCAGCAGATGGCCGTGCCACGCCCATGGCGTCTACCCAAAATCGCAGCGCACGGACCATGTTCTTGCCGATGCCCAGCTCGACCATTGCGGCGTCTTCATTGAAGAAAATATGGGGATTGGCCTGGATCGCGCGATAGGCCTTAGGAAGCCATGCATAGCGGCAGGCAAACGTCTCATGTCCAGAGAATCGGTAGCTCGTGTGTCCCTCGGACAGGGTTAGGTCAAACATGGTCTGCTCCAGAGAAACTCGCACGCACGACGTGCACCGCATCTGCGATCAATGTCGCCGCGACCTCGACGTCATCTAGGTCGGTTGATCGGCCAAGACCGATCCGCAGGCAGCTTTCCAGCAGCGCATCCGGCAGTCCCATCGCCTGCAAAACGTGGGACGGCTCTTGCGCGCCGGTGTTGCACGCTGAGCCCGTCGAGATCGAGAGTTTGCCCCGCAGCCTTGCGAGGATGACGTCATTGGGGACACCCGGGACGGAAAGGTGCAGATTGTGAGGAAGGCGATTGACTACATCGCCGTTGATCACCACGCCCGGCAGCAGGGCAACCAGGCGCTGCTGCAAGTGATTGCGCAGATGTTCGAGCCGAGCGCTCTCCTGGACACCCTCTAGGTCCATGATCTCGCAAGCTCGCCCCATCGCCACGATTCCAGCGACGTTGGGGGTCGGGCTGTGCGAACCCTGCAACCCGTAAGTCGTTGACCGATCAAAGTTGGGGGCGACGAGAGCACCAATCCCTTTCGGTCCGTAGACCTTGTGCCCGCTTAGGGCGATATAGTCGACAACCTCACTTCCAACATCGAACGCCATACGTCCGACCGCCTGTGTGGCGTCTACGAGAATGGCCGCTCCATGATCGTGGCACGCCCTAGTAATCCGCTGCACCGGGTAGATCGTCCCGACCTCGTTGTTGGCAGCCATGACGCAGACTAAGTCCACCCCTTGCGAGAGCGCCCCTTCCAGGCTTGACCAGTCCAGGCAAGCCTTGTCGTCGACGGATATCCAGGATTTCTGGACCAGGCCCATCCGTTCAGCCTGCAGGATGGTGTCGATCACAGCTTTATGCTCAACCCGCGACATCGCAACGCGCAGGGGCCGACTCTGCAGCGCAATCGCATGTGCGATGGCAAGCTGGATAGCCTCTGTGGAACCGGACGTGAAATGAACGTCATCGGATTCGGCGGATACAATCTTTGCGACGAAGGCTTTGGCTTGCGACACCGCATGGGCAGCCTGTTCCCCATGGGTGTTCTCTACGCCGTTTGCATTCCCGAACTCTTCAACCATCATCCGGACTGCTACGTCCAGTACCCGAGAGTCTACGGGGGTCGTCGCGTGGTGATCCATGTAGATCGGCCAGCGCTTCGTCGTTCGGGCAAATGCTTGTTGCGTGAGATGTTCATTCATGAAGGGTCGCCTTGATCGCGCCTGTCGTCAGAGCGTTCGGACACTGCACGGAGATCTCCACCTTGCAACCCAGCTGCACGAGCCACCGCAGAAGTTGATCGGTGCTCACGCTGTCACTTCGACCCGACAAGACCTTTGAGAGCGTTGGCTGATCGGTGAAGCAAACCTTTGCCGCTCGGGTTTGGCTAAGCCCTGCGTCGGCGACGACATGTCCGAAGATCACACGCAGATCCGAGCGTACCACTTGGGTGACGTCCGGAACATCGTTGGCGATCGCCGCGCGCAAGCCTGAATGTCCCACGATTGCCCCCAGTAGCGGTGATTCGGCGCGCCCACTATGGAAAATTTTCCATAGGCCCGACAAGGGGGACGTTTCCGTTGGCGCACAATAACCACAGAATATCGTGGCATGGCACTGTAGTATTTTTCGGAGCGATCTTAGAAGGACCTTGCCGATTTACATAATTCGCCGGCGTCGGTAAAACGGTCAGACCACGTTGACGCCGATGCGGCCAGCTAAGATCAGCAAGTCGGTAAAGAGCTCGCCACCGTCGAGTATGTTTCGCGTAGCAGCGGCGAGCGTGACGTCGCCCGCAGAAATGCGATCGCCGAACAGGACGACTGCCCGCGCTCGATCATCCTGGCGCGAAACCCAGCACAGGCCTTCAATCGTGGGGCACTGCTTGTGGATAGCCTCCGCCCACTTCCGCGTGCCAGGATACCGGTCCTTTTCGGTGTCGATAAGGTCGACCCGGCGCAGTCCAAGCGATCGCAGTGCCGTCGAGCTAAGATCGGCCAACACCAAGTCCCGTTGAGGCGTCACCGTCGAATAAACTTGCTCGGCAAGCTTGACCTGATCGAAGGTCTTCAGCCCGGGAGCGATCGGCACGTCGTGGAAGACCGTCTCCATTGCGGCGCAGTCGAAGCTCGTTCCGCCGTATAGCGTCGGAATACTATCGCCGGCCGCGTCCCGAATTGGACTGAACCTTGCATTTCCCTTTGTTCCAGGATTGAAAGCACAGCCGCCATAGAGCCTGAGGTGAATGCGGTGAATGACCCGGCCCGACGGCCAGGTCATTGTCTGGATCAGTGTGTTGAGGTCCTGTCGAGGCTCTGGCACACCTGTGCCCGCGATCGGCGGACGCTTCGTGCGCGATTTCCTGTCAGCCATGGAGGACGCCAGCCACCTCGTCTTCGGCAGCGGCAACGACGCGATCCGGCTCGCTCATGAGGAGATCCTGCGGCCTTTGTCCTCCCAGGAAGCTGTTGACCGAGGCAAACCAGTAGGCAAGACCCCAGTCGTCCTTCTTTCCCCTGAATGTGCTGAGTACCTTCGCCAAAGCCTTCATCGGCCGAAAGTCCGTCGATGGATCCAGGGCGTAACCCGGAAAGTAGTCGACGCCCCGATGCCGCACGGCAAAGACCTGCCGCTCCTTTTTCCATTTATTTGGCTGGGCGCTTGGATTGCTGGCGCTGAAGCCGGCTACTTTGGCCACTTCGGCGGCCGTCAGCCAGTCACCACTTTCTAGCACCGCCTTGCGCGCCTCTGCCACCATGCGCGCCTCCAGGAGCTTATGATGTGGAGGAGGGACGTCCGGCACCAAGGCTTCGATAATGGAATTGAAGGCCTCATCCTGGCGGCGCTTGAGAATGGCACTGACGAAGGGAGCGAGACCAGCGACCGTCTCGGCGAAAGCCTTGGCGGCGGACGCGCTGCCGCGTTCAATCGTCAACGCAACAACCTGCTCAGCCTTCAGGTGGCTAAGCCCGCTTCGGACTTGCTCCGGCGTTCCCGTGAGCGTCCCGACGCGGGAGAATTCGTCGGTCTTATAGGCAGCGACCATGTAGCCCGCCTCCGTTCGGTTATCATGGTTATCAATATAGCATTGTAATCGAAATCATCAAGGGTTGGCGATCCATTGGGGCCTTCAGGCTCGGGCCGCGAAACCCAAACGCGAGGTGCGAGGTAATGACGCGCCATAAAAAATCAAATAGCAGACGGAGCGAAAACGCGGCAGTGACTGCAACGAGACCGCAAGGAGGACGACTTGGCCATCAACAAACGCGGGTATCTTCGAGGAGCCAAGCCCCGTGTGGTTGGTACGTGCGATCTTGCTGCTTCGCCTGGCCAGTCGTTTCAATGAGGAAAGAGAGGGCATGAGGTTCAAACGCTCGGAAGGTTTGACGCCGTCCGAGAAGATCCTTGCCGACCTTTGCGACAGTTCATTTCTGAAGCTTTGGACCTATCCCAATCTTTATCATAAGCCGGCCAAGGAATTCGCAGATCTGGTCGTCGTGTTCGGCGATGATGTGCTAATCTTTTCAGACAAGTCGTGTGCGTTCCCAGACAGCGGGGATTTGGCCGTCGACTGGCAACGTTGGTATCGCAAATCAATCGCGGCGTCCGCCAAGCAGATCGGCGGTGCAGAGCGCTGGCTCCGTGAGAATCCGGATAGGGTCTTTCTCGACATTGCGTGTACCACGCCAATCCCGATCACAATCAACGACGCAGGAACTCTCCGCATTCATCGCATTTGTGTAGCGCTCGGCTCAGCCGAACGCGCTGAGGCCGAGATTGGGCGACGCAGCCTCACCATTTCAGCCACAGCGCAATGCGGCGCCAAATCCTTTACCGTTGGGCGCATCGCGGAAGCGAAAGGCTGGGTGCATGTTTTCGATGACGAAAGCCTGAAGGTAGTGCTTCGCGAGCTGTCAACTGTGGCGGACTTCGTCAACTACCTAAATGCAAAGGTTGCCCTTTTCGACGAGGGTAGTTTTCAGTTTGCCGATTCCGAACTCGACATCATGGCCTACTACCTTTGGAACAATCGAACCTTCCCGTCTATGAACAAACTCTATCGGCTAGATCCGAACCTATGGCCTCAGGTTGAAGCGAACGAAGCCTTTCTACGGAGCCGCGCTGAAAACGAGATCAGCGTTTTCTGGGATCGACTGATCGAACACCTTACTGGGCACTATCTGGCCGAAACATTGGAGTTCGGAAACGATCTGGCAATGTCGGACTACGAGCGCATTGTACGTATCATGGCAGGTGAGACTCGATTCGTCCGTCGAATTCTTTCCAACCATATATTGGACAGGGCGAAGCGTGCTCGTCAGCACGCGATTGGCAGCCTGCTGGAGTCAGGTCAGCCCGAAGTGAACTACGCACTCTATATTGGGAAGGGAGCGCCAAAAGCGGAATACAAGGCCTATCGCGAGGATCGGGGTCTTATCTTGCGCAGCCGCTGCATTGCAGCCAAGGCTGTAAAGCCCGACAAACGCTACATCGTCGGCATTGCGCTGGATGCCCAAGGAGTGGAGGGGTCGTCAGAAGATTTCCTTCTGATAGACACACTCGGCTGGTCCGCCGAGGCGATCACCAAAGCTGATAAGCTGCGACACGAGCTCGGCTATTTCATCCCTGGTCGAGTGATCGAAAACCCCGAGCATGTTGATGAGTATCCTGGCAAGTGAGGGCTTCTGGCTTCCTCGCCCAGTGCGTTCATCATCGCGGGTCGCGCATGTGATGCGCAAGCTCGCCACGGACGGCTTCAGCAAAGCGGATTCTAAGGCCTCTGTTGGCTACGAGCCGGTCTCGCAACGTCTTCGGAATTTCCAGCTGAACGCCTTCCTTGCGACAGCCTCGATTGCAAATGTTATTCGGATCCTCTCCCCGAAGACCCCTTGCTGATATCGCAGCTTCGAAGCCAGCCGCCCCCAGGGCGGCGGCTATTGCGTCGCGGAGGGCTACGTCGCCGCGGCCTCCCGCATTTGACCGCTTCGCGCAATAATATTCTCCTGTGCGGCGACTTTCCGAATTGGCTTGACTTCCAAATCTCTGGCTTCGGCTGCATTGCAGACTGCGGAAGTTCCGACAATCGCCCCGCGGTTTACCATGGCCTTTCGCCCCTTTGTTCCGATCCTTGCCGGTGCGACGCTGCGCGAGCGGTTGTTCGTGCAGCGTTGCGTGGCCTTGGCCTCTCGGTCGAGGAATACAGGTAGCCTTCTGTCGCTCTCTAGCGACGCGGACCGAGAGAGCGCAGATGTGAACTCAATCGCATTTGCCAAGCTCGAGGACAGCGACCGGAAGATCGAGGAACTCTCGGGTCTGCGGAAGATGCTGTGGAGATATTCGACGGCCTCGCCGGGCCTGGCTACGGCGTCACGACGATGGCCACCGAAAAGCCCGTCGCGCTGACGATGGGCGAACCAGCAGGGATCGGAACGGAGATAACGCTGAAGGCCTGGCTCAGGCTGCGCCAGACCGGCTGCGCGTTCTTTGTTCTGCACGATCCGGATCACGTGGCCGAGGCGGCTAGTGTCCTTTCCCTGGACGTTCCCGTCAGGCCGATCCTCACGGCCGACGAGGCGGTGCGGAGTTTCAGGGACGCGATCCCAGTGATGCCCGTGAGGCTGGCTGCCCCGGTGCGAATGGGCTTTCCCGACACCCGGAACGCGTCCGCGGTCGTCGAGGCCATCCGCATTGCCGGCCGTCTGGCGGAGTCCGGCGAGGTGGCCAAATAGAGCAGGGATTCGTGTTGAACTGCCGGCTGGTATTGGTCTTCGGCACGGAATGCCCTGATATCTGCCGAAGGCGCGCCTATGCAAAGTAAGCCAGTGCGCGGACGTCGCGCGCGTTTCGCCGCCGTTTTTGATCAGTGGCTAACCGTCGCTTGCGATAACGGGTGCTGCTCTCAGACCACGGCCTCTGGCGTTTCGTGCCTGAATGGCGCGATGCGCATCAGTGCATCCTTGAGCCGGTCTAGAGTCGGCGGTGCACCCAAGCACAGACGGACGCCGGCGCGATCTCCGGGTCCCACTACGGTTGCCGTTGGCGGCGTAATGCGGATCCCCTTGTCAAGACAGCGGCGCGCCATCCGCTCGGCGCTAACGAGAGGCATCGGGATCCAAACGTGGAACGATAGCTCATCGCTCGCGGGTAGATCGAGAAGGTCTTGCGCCAGCGCGAGCCGTTCCGCAGTTCGGTGCCGCAGACGTTCCGCGAACACCACGTCGGCGCGCTCATCGAAGATCCTGGCCATAATCGCGGAAGTTAAAGGCGCCACCGACCATACGGTTGCAACAAGGATTCCAAGTGTCGATTGGAAGCGTTGCCGAGGGGGAATCGTGACGCCGCTGGTAAAAAGGGGCGAGAAAGATTTTGCGGTGCTCGTCACATAGAAAACGTTGTCTGGCATCAGACTCTTAAGCGACGTAATCCCCGCCTTGCGCAGTGGTACGCACGCGTCGTCCTCGACAACCAATATGCCGTGCTTCATGCATATCTCTGCGATCTGCTCGCGGCGCGGCAACGGCATATGCACTCCTAATGGACTGTGCGCGGTGGGCATCGAATAATAGGCCCCAGCCCTATGAACCGTGATGGCACGAAGAAGTTCGTCTGGTCGGGTGCCGTCTTCATCAGTCGCCATAGGCACTAACTGAAAACCTCGCAGACGCGCTGCGGCTGACGCGCCCGGATACGTTGCGGAATCGACCGCGAGCACTTTGGTCTGCGAGGCGATATCCGAAAAGGCCATATCAACCGCGTGCTGAGCGTTGACGGTCAGCATTAGCGCCGACGGATCGACGACTGTGCCCATCCGACCGATCCAGTCTGCGTAGGCTGCACGGTGATGGAGCATTCCGGACGGCTCGCCATAGCCTCCGTTTCCTTCCGACGCCAGTTGCCTCACGGCTTCGCTCACTCGATTGTCCAACTCGTCGACCTCGAAAATCGGAGGGGGAACGTTCCGGCTTAGGTCGTCGGACCAAGCGGAAGGTGATGAAGCGGCAATCCGCCGCCAAATGAACGTGCCCCGTCCCACCTCTGCTCGAACGAGCCCCCGAGAGGTCAAGCTTTCTATGGCCTTAGTAATTGTCCCGATTGCTACTCCGAGGTCTGTGGCAAGCGTTCGCTGGGATGGGAGCCGATCGCCGTGGTTCAGCCGCCCTTCTGAGATAGCGGTCTCAAATGCCAGCGCTATCTGCTCATGGAGCGGCTGGCTTGAGTCAGAACCAAGATGTCTAGCCAGATTGTGGGCGAACGATTCAGCCATTGTCCTAATACACCGTTGTGCTGCCTATCTGTAGAGCACTGAATACCATTTCTAGCAAGCGGGCGCCTCTGCACCCCTTCTTCTGGCTCATCCCCCGCTAAAAGACGTTCGCTCAACCGAAGCGCCCGCATAAAATAGCGACATTTCCGATATTGACATACCCATCATCCTAGTACATTTTCGAATTGTATCTAGTACGCCGTTTGCTGAGGCCTCGTCTGGAGGAGAGCATGAATATTCGCTTGGCTGCCATCGGTGCAGGGCGCCTTTCATCGCGCCGCATCTATCCGAATTTGCATCTCTTGCCATTGGAGCTATTGGCCGTCTGCGACTTAGATCGAGGTCTGGCTTCAAGCATGGCCTCGCGGTTTGGCGCCAAGGCCGTCTACACCGATCACAAGCGCATGCTCGAGGAGATGAGACCCGACGCGGTGATCATCTGCACGGGGCCGGAGGGGCACGAAAAGCTCGCCATAGATGCTATGGAAGCGGGCGCCCACGCCTACACCGAAAAGCCACCTGCTGTGACCTATGCCGGTGCCAAAGCGGTCCAGGAGACTGCGCGTCGGACAGGCCTGATCTGCATGACCGGGTTCAAGAAGCGGTTCGCGCCGGCCTACGTGAAAAGCAAGGCTGCGATCGACTCAGCGGAGTTCGGCAAGTTGAACCTGTTGAGCATCGATTATGCGGCCGGCCCCACTTATGACAACGACCCAACCAATCCCACCAAGCAGTTCCTGCTCGACTTCTGCGTCCACATTCTCGATCTGTCACGCTATCTGGCCGGCGAAGTGGCCTCGGTGTACGCCATTACGACCGATCATCTGAACTACGCAGTAAATCTTCGGTTCGAGGGCGGCGCTATAGGAACGGTCGCCCTGTCGTCCAATCGTGACTGGGCCGTATCGACTGAGAAGGTCGAGATTACCGGGGGGCCTGGCCAGTTCATCAGCGTCGAGAACTCGATCAGCATGGTGCGTCATTCCGGCGCGATAATTGCGGACTGGCACAGCCCAAACCACTCCATTTCAGCAGGCGACTCCATGGTCGAAACCGGGTTCGCGGGAGAGTTGGAAGAATTCTGCAATGCGATCAATGAGAAGCGGACGCCCCGGTCGTCCATCTCGGAGTCGATGGGCACCCTCAAGCTCTACGAAATGATCATGGCCTCGACCAAGTCTGGCCAAGTGATCGATGCGAAGTCCTTCGCGTAGCCGGAGTTTTCGATCCAAATGAAACTAGCTTTCTCCACCATAACTTGCCCTGCCTACGGTCCAGTCGAGGTTGCAGAAACCGCACGGCGATACGGATACGAAGGGGTGGAACTCTACGCCCTGAATGGCGACAAACTCCTTCCCTATATGCTCAGCGAGCGTATGGACGAGGTGAAAGGCGCGTTCCAGGGCGTGCCCATCGTTGGGATCAATAGCTGGGGCGTTATTGTAAACCCGGACAAAGACGCCCGCCGCGCCCAGGTCGCCCAGGTGACGCTCGGATTTGAACTGGCGCATGAGCTCAACTGCCCTGTCGTCAAGACCTTTGGCGGCGAGTTCCCGCCTGACCGCCCGGTTGAACAGTCCCTCGAGGAGGCCGCCGAGAGCCTCCGCATCCTATCCGAGCGAGCCAAAGCCAATGGTGTCACGCTCGTAGTGGAAACCCATGACGGCTTCTGCAGGGGTGAGGTGCTGGGGCGTCTGCTCGACATGGTCGACAGCCCGCATGTCGGCGCGCTGTGGGATGTATTCCACCCGCACCGCAAGGGCGAGGCGGCGGTCGATACCGACAAGCACATCGGCAAGCGCGTGCGCCACGTTCACGTAAAGGACGCTGTGCGCGAAGGCGACTGCTGGCGGTTCGTGCTCTGCGGTGAGGGTGAGCTTCCGATTGCTGAGGCGATCGAATTGCTCAACGGGCGCGGTTACGACGGTGCGGTTGCGCTCGATTGGGAGTTCATGTGGGACCCTAACATCGCGGGTCCCGACCTCGCGCTGCCGAGCTTCGCATCTGGCGTGCGCAGTATCTTCGACAAGCTCAGCAAATCGCGCTGAGGACGAGGGGAGCGATATGAACAAGACCACCGCAGTCATCGCCGCCCAGGATACCAAGGGCGTCGAAGCCCGGTTCGCCGCCAGTCGCATTGCCACCCGCGGTCACGGGCGCTGACCATCGACATCGGTACGCTCGGCGAAGAGGGACGGAAAGTCGCCGTCGCCGCTCGCGATATCGTCGCTTCAGCCGGTGGTGATTTCGCCGATCTTCGCCGTGCTGGCGACAAAGGCATGGCTGCTATGGCCAAGGGCGCCGCCGCGACTGCCCAGTAACTTTTCGCCGAAGGACGCTTCGATGCGACCATCGGCTGGGCGGTTCCGCTGGCACGGCCATAGCCACCAGTGACATGCGCCACGGGAGCATGAGGAATCGTGGGGCGCTCACTACGCTTGCTCCATTGCATCTGCTGCTTCTTGGCGAAACGCTTGCTGATGACGGCATTGACCGTCGCCTCGACGAAGGCTGAGGATATCCGCTCACCGGAACGATAGCGCTCCCCATAGTTGATCATGCTGACGCTGTTGGCCGCGATGTAGGCCTGGAATTCTCGGATCGCTGTCAGGAACTTGCGCATGTTCTGGTAATTCGTCTGCACGACCTTGGCGTCGAGATGCAGGTCGTCGATTTTCGTCACGAGCCCGATAGGCGTTGCCGTGCCAGAGATACCATTTGATCCGGTCGAGGGCATCGACCATATCGATGCCCGCCTTGCGTATAGTGCTGAAGACCCTGGGCGAACTGGCGCAGGACGGTCAAGCGCATGGTGATGTGGAACCAGTCCAGCATATGCTTGCTGCCCGGCCCGATCATTTCGGCAAGGGAGCGGACTTCTCGCCGCCATCTGTGATGAAGGTGATATCCTGATCGGCTTGCACGCCCTGCTTCTTGAGATGATCCAGAACCCGGCGCTGCGGTTTCCGATCGTAGCCATGGACGAAACCGATGTAGCCGGGATCGCGGTCCTCGGGCATTGAGCGGCCGACAATCAGCTCGAAATTCTTCTTACGGTTGCCCCAGTCGCGAACGTAACCGGCGTCCAGCCCGATGACGATGCGGCCCTCCGGGACAGGCAGATCGGCCCAGTCGCGCGGGCAGGAATCCTGCATGAAAGAAACGCGCTCTTCCGTCAGTTCCTTCTCATTCCGGTCAGCGGCATGAAGCGCATGCTGCCGAATAGTGGTGGCGTTGGTTCCGCTCCCGATCGGCAGCACATCGGCCATCAGTTCTGCGGCTGCTGCGTAGGGCGCGAGCGAGGCCCATTTCGTCTCAAGGTAGAGGCGCTCCGGCGCAATATGATCAGGAAATAGCTGTGTCAACGGCGAGATCGTCGCCGGGCCGTTTCCACGCATGTCCGCAGGAAGACAATAACGCGGGCTTTTCAATCGCACATCACCGAACAGGGTGCGGAACGTGACTGGATAGCTGCCGTTGGAGCGCAGCCGTCGGCCGTCAGCCTTTCTCCGCTGATCAAGCCAAAGGGCGACCTGCGCTTCGACAAGATGTTGCTGGGTCGCCGATAGCAGCGCCTTGCCTTCCGCGAGAGACAGGCCGATTATCGGCGCCGTTCGTGATCTTTCTTAGGTCGGCGACGGCCTCGGTCGCGATCTTTGTTCCGTCCTCGCCGATGATTTCCAACACTATTCGTGCGCGCATGCCTTGCCCTGTTTCATGAGTTTTCCGAAATGGTCGGAGTGGAAAACCTGATTGCGGGTTCCGATGCCGATCGCCGGCCCACTCTTGCCGGACGCGACGATATGGTCGATGAGTTAGCAACAATCCAACGGGACAAGGGCGATGCCGCGGCCCTTCTTTGCAGTTGAACTGCTCACGGCGACACAGCGCAAGCATGTGTTCACATCTGCTGATGCATGAGGACAAGGTGTTCGCGCTCCCGCAAGCGATTGTTCACGTCACCGCGTTGAGGCGCGTGCCTCAATCCTTTGCAGCGCCTCGCGCACCTTATCCGGGCGATCCGGATCATCAAGGCGTGAGAACAATTTCGTCCGACAAGCCTCGACCGCCAGAGCGACGTCCTCGTAGGCCTCGTGGTCAAATACATAATCCGTCTGCATCATGAAGGTTTCAGGGCCAGCGCAATTCTCCGATGGGCAATCGCCATCACCACCAGTGCAGCATGGATAGGTTATTCCCGGTCGTGCCCCGAAGCGATCTTCCAGCCGCACTTCATGCTCCCAAGAGATGTTGAGGTCGTATTCGTAGAGGAGCCGGCTTCCTTTGCGCAGTCGCAGATCGCCAAGCGGGACATCCGGAGACCGCGCTGCCGTCTCCCATGAGCCATAGCGCACAGCATATTGAACGAACTGATAGAGATGAATGCTCTCCCAGCCCATGGTGACCTGGAAAACGCCATGGAGCTGGTGCAAGGTCGATGTTGCCGGCACCTGCAGGCGTGCCACACCATCGGGCTCACGCCCTTCAGCCAGGTCCGGAATTGCAGGATGTCGGGTGCATCGCCCGAACTGGAAGGGGGCCCCTGCGATTTCGCCGCGCGCTTCCGGGAACTCTTATTGCGAGCAGGCTTCAAATGCGGCGGAGCCTCGGAAATTCATCGGCCGGACAAGAGCCCAGTCATGCCGGCTTCGTCACCCGCCCCACAATTCCTATGCTCCTGCGTAATGCGCAGCAGCGTGCTCAAGCCCCGGCCCCCAGCCGGCCGCTTCCACATGCGTGAACGAATTCAGAGGCTTCGTCGCGCTGCCAATAGCATCTGCTCACGGGTGTGTTCCAGACTGAATTTTGCGCCTTCTGAGGCAAGCGACGACTCACCATCAAAGGCGGCCGACATGCTAATCCTGGCCACCATCTGCAGCAGGCCCTAGCGGCTGATTGTGCCAAACGCTTCAACTTGCTGCCGAATGGCTTTCTCCGTGGGCAGGCGTTCCATCGAGCTGGCGCCGTAAAAGCCGTGGCAGGTGCGTGTCCGGGACAGGACGTAAGCGGCATCCTTCGGCATGGAGATCGGACCGCCGTGGCACAGCACGATGATGTCGTCACGCACCGCCAGAGCAGCGGCGGACCACTCGTCGATATGGGCGATGCAATCGTCCAGAGTCAACGTGGTTTCGGCACCAATCGAGCCGCCGGTGGTCAGGCCCAGATGGCAGACGATGATGTTGGCGCCGGCCTTGGCCATCGCCGCGGCATCCTGGCTGGAGAACACGTAGGGCGTCGTCAGCATGTCCTTTTTCGCGGCGCGGGCGATCATCTCGATCTCCAGCGCATAACTCATGCCGGTCTCTTCGAGGTTGGCGCGGAAGGTGCCGTCGATGAGCCCGACGGTTGGGAAGTTCTGTACACCGGCGAACCCCATCGCCTTCAACTGGTCTAGGAACAGGTCGGGCAGCATGAAAGGGTCGGTGCCGTTGACGCCGGCCAGCACCGGCGTGTGCTTGACCACCGGCAGCACCTCGCGCGCCATCTCAACAACGATGTCGTTCGCATTGCCATAGGCCATGAGCCCGGCCAGCGAACCACGGCCGGCCATGCGGTAGCGGCCGGAATTGTAAATGACAATTAGGTCGATGCCGCCGGCCTCCTCGGCCTTGGCCGATATGCCGGTGCCGGCGCCCCCGCCGATAATGGGCGTGCCGGCAGCAATTTTGGCCCTAAGCCTGGCCAGGATGTCGGCGCGGGAAAGTGAAATCATGGTCGGGTCCTAAAGCTGGGCGATATCGCGGAAATTGCGGACGAGCTGCTCGGCGAATGCAGGCTCGTTGAGGTGGAGGTCGAGTTCGATGAGCTCGCGGTTGGGTGCCGCCTGCCAGCCGGATCGCATCGTATCGAACAGCGCGGCATCGGCCTCGGCATCGTGGAAGGGCTGGCCGGGGGCATCAATGGCCGACACGCCGCGCAACGGCAGCAGGAAGCGGACCGGGCCCTGCATGCGATTGAGCCGAGAGACGATGAATTCGCCGATCCGGCGGTTCTCCTCGGGAGTCGTGCGCATCAGCGTCACCTGGGCATTGTGCACATGTAGGCGCCGGTTGCAGAATTGCCGTGGCACGCTGTCCATCGCGCCGAAATTCACCATGTCCACGGCGCCGACAGAGCCGACATAGGGCAGCTTCGTGCGAATGACTGCCCCAAAGCGATCCTCGGTCGCTGGAAAGACGCCGCCAATCAGCAGGTCGGGCACTTCGGTGGTGGTGACATCGATGAGGCCTGCGACCAAGCCTGAATCGGCGAGCTTTTCCATCGATTGTCCGCCCATGCCAGTGGCGTGGAAGATATAGACCTCATGGGTCTTTTCCATCTGTTGGCGCACCATGGTCACGCAGGAGGTGGTGACGCCAAACATGCTCATGCCGAGGCCAGGTTTATCAGCCTGCGAGACCGGCACGGCATTAAGCGCCATGCCGGCAGCGGCGTGGGCGGCATTGCCGATGACCTTGCGCGATATAGCGTTGAGGCCGGCTATATCGACCACCGAATACATCATGGTGAGGTCGGTGGGCCCGACATAGGGCGCGGTATTGCCGGAGGCGACGGTCGAAACCATCACCTTGGGCACACCGACCGGCAGGGTGCGCATGGCCTCGGTGACGAGGGCCGTATTGCCGGTGCCGCCTAGCCCCAGTACAGCGCCGATATCCGTTCGGCTGGCGAGAAAACGCGTCAGGGCCTTGGCCATGGCGGAAACTGCCACGCCTCGATCAACGAGCCCCTCCAGCGCTTCCTTGCCATCGGGATGATGGGCAGCAACGACCGAGGCGGCGACATCCGCGTCTTCTCCAACCCCCTGCGTACCGACATCGACCAGCACTGGTTCTCCTCCAGCGTTTCGTACCTGTTCGGCGGCATAGCGCATTTCTAGGGCCTTTGTGTCCATCGTCCCCACCACATAGACCTTCGCCATATCTCCCTCTCTCACTCGACACGCGCCATTATCTCGTTGTCATGGATAAACCGCTTGTTACATATTGCATATTCCTGTGTGGATTGTATATAGTGAAGGAAATTAGGAATTGCAAATGAACGCACCACGCCATCTCACCCTGCGCGAGCGCATCTACGAGGAGATCGTCCGGATGATCGTGTCGGGGGAATTGCCTTCGGGCACCCCGCTGGATGAAAAGGCGCTGACCGAGAAGCTGCAGGTTAGTCGCACGCCGTTCCGGGAGGCGCTGGGGACCCTCAGCAAGGAGGGGCTGATCGAGATTAGGCCGTATCGCGGTTTCTTCGTGCGCAGTTTCTCGCGCAAGGAAATCGACGGGCTCTATGAATTGCGCAAGGTCCTCGAATGTTTCGCGGTGGAACTAGCCGTGCCGCATATGAGCAACCACCACATCGCTGCCTTCCAGGACATCCTAGGCAGCGCCGTCGATGCATTGCGACGTGGGGACATGCAGGATTATGGCAAATACGACCGAGAGTTCCACGAGATGATTGCCGAGCTTTCCGACAACGCTGCGTTGATTGAAACACTTGGCCGCCTGGCTTTGCAGATCCAGATCGGGCGTGTCATCGCCAACGAGAATCCGGACTTTGCCGAACAAGCTGCGCGCGAACGCGACCACATTCTGGCGGCCTTCCGGCTGCGCGACACGCGCGGCGCGGTGGCGCTGATGCACACGCATATTTCGGACGTTCAACGGGCCGTGCTGGCGCGTTTCGGCGAGGAGAGCGTGAGCAAGGAAGGCGGCTGAACTGTCTCCGTCGGACTTGCGGCCGGGCAGGCTCAAGTCCAGTGCCCATCTCGACCGCTCTCGTGACTGCGCCGCGAGTTCGGTTTCCACTGTGGCGCGGGTAGATTGACGGCCCACACGGGGCCCGAGGGAGAAGGTGAAGAATGGACGCCGAGAGTTTTGTGGCGCGAGCCAGTGAAGGCGAGCGGATGGAGACAGGCTGGGGGGAGCTGAACTGGAAGGTCGCCGACAACGTCATGGCAGGAGCCGAGATGACCTTGGGTACCTGCTATATTAAGCCGGGAGAGCGCAATCAGCTGCACTCCCACCCCAATTGCGAGGAATTCCTGCATGTCCTGTCCGGCGTCTGCGAGCATCGGCTGGATAACGTGACGGTAACCCTGAAGGCCGGGGACACCATTCGCATACCGCGCAACATCAAGCATTGGGCCCGGGCGATTGGTGCCGAGCCGCTCCTTGCGCTGATCATGTTTTCCTCCGGCAAGCGGCAGGCCGTCAACCATGAAGGCGACGGCGGCGGTGTAGCCTGATTTCTGAAGGCGGCTGCGCCGCTTCCACCCACGACAGGCGTGATTCGTTGTTAAGACGGATGCTAAAGCTGACCGCTAGTGAATATTGTATACTCTTGAAGCAACAAGAATGCAGAAGGCGGGGATGAGCCCTGAACCTGTTTAGACATTGCGCGATTACGTTCATTGCGATCTGGCAGAGTGTGTCTGGGGAGTTGGCACGGGCTGGAGGGGCGCGTCTCGATCGATCGGCCGAACGTCACATCGGCGCAGCGTGCCGCCAGGATGCTGGAAAAGAATGGCATTTCCTTTGCCTCTACCGCGGCTAGGCGATTTCGCGACAACATGGTGCGCTGGAGTGGAGGCGATGCCATTCTGATGCACGAACGAGAGCGCACGCTCCGCAGTATGGAGTGGCTTGAAAGCCGTCAGGAGCCGGCGCGTTTGAAGGAAATTCAGAAACAGCGGAAGAGCCGAATGGGTCGGCAGGGCTGTCTAAAGGTGAGGAGATCATCATGCAGGTAAAGATGTCACGGCGGCGGTTTCTGGTTGGAACCGCGCAACTCGGGGCGGGGGCGGCGTTTCTCAGCCTCGATATCGCCCAGGCCTTGGGCCAGGACGAGGGGATTGGGCGCAGCCTGATCGGCGAACTCGAAGGCCCCGAGATCATTACCGACGAGGCGGCCTGGCCAACGTCATTTTCCGAGGCGCCGGACTTGGCGGCTCGCGTGAGTGCCGGCGAATTGCCCCCGGTGATCGAGCGCATCGGCAAGCATCCGCTGGTCATCAAACCCGTCCACGAGATCGGCCGTTATGGCGGAACTTGGCGACGCGCCTTTACCGGTCCAGGCGACTGGGTCAACGGCGTGCGCAATGCTAGTGGCCCGGACAATGTGCTGTTCTTCGACTATACCGCCCAGAACGTCGTGCCCAATATCGCCCGTGGCTGGGAAACCAGCGTCGACGGCAAGGAAACCCTCCTATTCCTGCGCGAGGGCATGCACTGGAGCGATGGCGAGCCATTTACGGCCGACGACTTCGTGTTCTGGTTCGAGGATATCTACCAGAACCGCGAGATCGTGCCGAGCGAGTCCGGCGTTTTTTCGCCCAACGGCAAGCCCGGTCGAGTGGAGAAGGTAGACGACTCCACCGTCAAAATCAGCTTCGACGAGCCCTATTCGTACATCGTCGCGGTTTTGGCCGGATTCACCGCCCTCGGTGGGCACGCCGCTTACGGCCGGGACGGCCTCGGCTTGTTCGCACCCGCCCATTATCTTAAGGCCTTCCTGCCCAAATACGGCGGCGCCGACAAGATCGCAGCCGACGCGGCGGCCGCGGGCTACGACAATTGGGTATTGTATTTCAGCGCCAAATCCGACTGGGCGCTCAATCCCGACCTTCCCGTCGTCACCCCCTGGAAGGTCACCCGGCCGATCAATGGGGCTGTGTGGGAATTCGAGCGCAATCCTTACAGCGTCTGGGTCGATACCGCGGGCAACCAGTTGCCTTATATCGATAAGATCTCATTCGGGCTGGCGGAGAACCTGGAACTGGTGAACCTGAGGGTGATCGCCGGAGAATATGACTGGCAGGAACGCCATGTCGATATCCGAAAGCTGCCGGTGCTGCTGCAAAACCAACAGGCCCAGAACTACAAGGTCTACCTCGATCCCGCTGACCACGGTTCGGACCTGATGCTCACCCTCAACCAGAGCTACGAAGCCGATCCCGAAATCGCCAAGTGGCTCAAGAACGTCAACGTGCGCCGCGCCTTGTCGCTGGGCATCGACCGTGACGACCTCAACGAAATCTTCTTTCTGGGCATCGGGCAACCGCGCAGCATCGTTCCCGCCGACTCGAATAAATACAATCCTGGCGCCAAATACGGCAAACTATGGGCGACACATGACGTCGAGAAGGCAAATACGCTGCTCGACGAAGCGGGGCTTACCAAAAAGGATAGCGCCGGATATCGCCTGCGCACGGACGGCAAGGGCCGCCTGACCTTCGAGATCGCCTCATTTGCCGGAGCCGCGCTGCCTTACGGAGAGATGTCGGAAGCCATCCGCACCCAATGGCGGGCCATCGGCATCAATGCCACGGTCACCGAAGGCGAACGCAAGATGGTGGGAACCAGGCGCAGCAACAATGACCTGCAGATCTTCGCCTTCGTAGGTGACGGTTCCGACCATCTGTTCACTTATCCCGATCAAATCCTTCCCGTCTGGTCAGGATCCGCCATTGGTCCCCTCTGGGGCGCCTGGCATGTCAGCAAGGGCCAACAGGGTGTCGAACCCGATGCGGTGATGAAGGAAATCCTGGCAAAGTACACCGCGGGCCTAGTCGCCTCGGAAGAGGACCGCATTCGTCTTGGCAAGGAAATCTGGGCGGCTCTCGCCGATAATGTCTACTGTATCGGCGTGGTCGGGCTATCGCCGGCTTATGGCGGGATACGTGTCGTAAAGAACACTATGGGTAACGTGCCGGCCCGCCAGTACAACGGCCCGAATGCCAAGACGTGTGCACAGTCCCGGCTGATGTCGGTGTTTTTCAAGTAGCGCCACACAAACAGGGATCGCATTCCATGAAGCGCCTCACCGCCGCTGTCATCGGGCTCGGCCTCGGCCGGCTCCATGCCAACTATTACCTGCAAAATCCGGCCGTCGAGCGGGTCGTGGTATGCGACCCGGATCCCGCGCGGCTCGATGAAGTGCGCCATGAACTGCCGAAGCTGGCCGCCTTCCACACCGATATCGCGACGATGCTGAACGAAGAGCGTCCCGATATCGTCAGCATCGTCACCCCAGATCACATGCATCGCGCCCATGTCGAACAGGTGATGGCCTCGGGCCACCACGTGCTGCTGACCAAGCCGATCGCCAATTCTCGGGCGGACGCCGAGGCGATCGTCACCAGCGGGCAGGCGAGCGGCAAGCAGTTGATGGTCGCTCACGAAGCGCGTTTCCGGGCTCGTTTCCAGATGCTGCGCCAACTGGTCGCCGAAGGCTATTTCGGTGATATCATCAGTGTGCGGCTGGACTCTATTGCGGATAAGCGCGACCATTTCGCCCACTCTCCCTGGTATGCTAGCCGGGAAGCGGACCGCTCGGTGCTGACCGGCACCGGCATCCACGAAGTGGACCTTGTGCGCTTCATCGTCGGCCAGCAGGCCTCTCGCGTCTATGCCAGCGGCAACCATATGGGCGATCTCGATTTTCCTCGGCAGAAAACGGTCATCGCCACCATTGACTTTATCGGCGGCTGCGTCGCCCAGGTGGGAGCCACCTATGTGGCGCGCTGGCCCAAGGCCGGAGGAGTCCCTGACCAGATCAGGATCATCGGCACCAAGGGCATGGTGATCGGCGACCGCTATTCCCACGATGGCGAAGACGAATGGCGCTATCTGCCGACTCTCGGCAATAGTTTGGAGGACGGCACTAAGGGCTGCGTCGATGCCTTCGTGGATGCCATCGTCAATAATCGGCCCGTGGTGGTTTCCGGCGAAGATGCACTGGCGTCCCTGACACTGTGCTTCGCCGCTGACGAATCCGCTGCCTCCGGCCAGCCTGTGCTGATTCCCGACACCGAACCGATGAGGACGCGAGCATGAGCCGCATACGCCTAACTATGCTCAATTCAATGGCCGGCAGCGATCTGGCTGCCGCGCCCGACCGCTACGTCGCCTGAGCGGGAAAAGCACGATGGTCAAATATCTCATCCGGCGCTTTCTGTTGGCGATACTGACCTGCATCGTTATCTCGCTGCTGAGCTTCATCATCATCCAGCTGCCACCGGGGGATTACGTCACCAGCTATGTGCTGGACCTGACCTCCGCTGGCCAACACATTACGCCCGAGCAGGAAGCGGCCCTGCGTGCCCTTTACGGGTTGGACGACCCGGTCTGGACGCAGTATCTGCTCTGGATCAGCCGCGTAGCTGTCGGCGATTTCGGTATGTCGATGGAATGGCGCAAGCCGATTTCCGAATTGATTGGGGAGCGGCTGCTTCTCACAGCCGTGCTCTCCATCGCCGCTCTGCTGTTGAGCTGGGTGCTGGCGCTGCCGATCGGCATCTATTCAGCGGTCCGAAAATATTCCATCGGCGATTATGCCGCCACGGTTATCGGCTTCATCGGGCTGGCAGTGCCGAGTTTCCTCAGTGCTCTGGTCATCAGCTACATCGGCTTTGCCTATTTCGGCCTCAACGTTGGCGGCCTGTTCTCGCCCGAATATGCCAATGCACCCTGGAGCTGGGCGCGGCTGTGGGACCTGTTGTGCCATCTGCCGCTGCCGGCCGGCATCCTGGCTCTGGCAAGCTGCGGCCCGATCATCCGCATCATGCGGGCCAACCTCCTCGATGAATTGCAGAAGCCCTATCTGGTGACGGCGCTCTCCAAGGGCATGAGCCCGTGGCGCGCCATCATGAAATATCCGGTCAGGGTAGCTCTCAATCCCTTCATCAGCACGATCGGCCATACACTGCCCTATGTGGTTTCCGGCACCATCATCGTCTCGCTAGTTTTGGGCCTGCCAACGGTGGGGCCAGTGCTGTACCGGGCACTGATCAGTCAGGACATGTTCGTTGCAGGCGCCGTGGTGCTGCTGCTCGGCGTGCTCACGGTGATCGGCACGCTGCTTTCCGACCTGCTGCTCGCCATTACCGATCCCCGGATAAGGATGACATAGGAGCCCGACATGACAGATATTGTGTCTTCCCGAGCCAATAGTCACGCCGAATCCGTTTATTGTGCCGGCCAATGGACTCTGATGTGGCGGCGCTTCCTCAGGCATCGCCTGGCGGTGGTTGGCGGCGTTGTTGTGTTGCTGCTCTACGTGATCTCGGTCGGAGCAGGATTCTTCGCCTATGCCGATCCTGAGGCCGGCTCCGCGACCCGTTCTTTGATCCCGCCGCAGCCTATCGCCCTGTTCAACGAAGGCCGATTCGAACCGCATGTGCTGGGCCTGAAGCGCGTGCGCGATCCGCAAACCTTCCAGCTTGTCTATACTCCCGATCCCGAGAACCGTATTCCAGTGCGAATTTTCGGGAAAGGCTTTCAGTACCACCTCTTCGGCCTTTCCCAACCAATATTCATCTGGTCACGGCCACCGATGAGGCCGGCAACAATGCCCTCAACCTCGCAGGCACCGACGTGCAGGGACGCGATTTCTTCTCTCGCATGGTGTTCGCCACCCGCGTCTCAATGACCATCGGCCTGGTCGGAGTCACCATCAGCCTGCTTCTGGGCGTGACGCTGGGGGCCACATCCGGACTCTATGGCGGCCTCGTGGATGAGACCATCCAGCGCATCATCGATATCCTGAACTCAATTCCGACCATTCCCCTGTGGATGGGCATCGCCGCCTCGGTGCCGCCGGACTGGGAGCCGACGCAGGTCTATTTCGCCGTCACCATCATCATTTCGCTGATCGGCTGGACTGACCTCGCCCGCGTCACGCGCGGACGGTTTCTGTCCATGCGCACCGAGGATTTCGTGACGGCAGCTCGTCTCGACGGGGCATCTGAGCCGCGCGTCATCTTCAAGCACATGGTGCCGTCCTTTCTCAGCCACATTATCGCGGCCACGACACTGGCAGTGCCGGCAATGATCCTCAGCGAGACCGCACTGAGCTTTCTAGGCCTCGGCCTCAGGCCACCGGCAATCAGCTGGGGCGTCCTGCTGCAGCAATCGCAGAACGTGCAGGCGATCGCAATGACACCCTGGCTGCTGTTGGCGGCAATTCCCGTGATCGTCGCAGTCCTTGCTTTCAATTTCCTCGGAGACGGTATTCGCGATGCTGCAGATCCATACTCAAGGTAGCCTGGGCGCCCAGCCGGTGGCGGCCACGGCGGACCACGACTATATCCTCGACGTTCGCGATCTGGCCGTCGACCTCAAGACGGAGGACGGCATCGTCAGCGCCGTGGACGGTTTCAGCCTGAAGCTCAGGCGCGGATCGACCGTCTGCGTCGTTGGCGAAAGCGGTTGCGGCAAGAGCATCACCGCCCGCGCCCTCTTACGCTTGCTTCCGGACAATGGCCGGATCACCGCCGGCGAGGCACGGTTCCGGGCCGGCGACGGCAGCATTGTCGATCTGACCCGAGAAGAGGCCAATGGCCTCAGGATGCGCAGCCTGCGTGGTCAGGACATGGCGCTCATCTTTCAGGAACCAATGACATCGCTGTCGCCGATTCACACGATTGGCGACCAGATTACCGAGATGATCCATCTACACGGCCAGGTCAGCCATCAGGAGGCCCGTCGCCGCGCTGCCAACATGCTGGCGCGCGTAGGCATTCCGCGTCCCGAAATACGCCTTGACGCCTATACGTTTCAGCTCTCAGGCGGCATGCGCCAGAGGGCGATGATCGCCATGGCCCTGATTAACCGTCCGCAATTCCTCATTGCCGACGAGCCGACAACGGCCCTCGACGTTACCACCCAGGCACAGATTCTCGACCTGCTGCGTGAATTGCGAACCGATTACGGCATGAGCGTGATGTTCATTACCCATGATTTGGGCGTGGTGGCGGAAATGGCCGACGAGGTAGTGGTGATGTATCTGGGCGCGGTGGTCGAACGCGCGAACGTGCGGGATTTCTTCCATTCCCCGCAACATCCCTATTCTCAGGCCTTGCTGCGCTCCACGCCACGGCCGGATGGCGGGCTTGGGCGGCTGGAGTCCATTCAGGGCACGGTTCCCGATCCGCTCAACCGCCCACTCGGATGCGGCTTCAACCCTCGTTGCCAATTGTGCATCCGAGGCCTGTGCGACGTCGAGGAGCCACCGACCGTATCGCTTGCCAATGGCACCGATGTCAAATGCTGGCTCTACGCTCCCGAACGAGCCGGAGTGCCGCTGACTGGGCAGCCGGCCAAAATAGATAAGCTGCGGCAGATAGCGGATAAAGCGCCTGATCTGGTTCAGGTTGGCGGGACGATCATCGAGGTCAAAGATCTCAAGATGCATTTCGGCATTGGCAAGGGGTGGCTGCGCCGTCCCGTCGGCGCCGTCCGGGCGGTGGATGGTATCGATCTCGACATCCGCGAGGGCGAAACGCTCGGCATTGTCGGCGAAAGCGGCTCGGGCAAGACGACGCTGGGCAAGAGTATCATCCGCATTTACGAGCCGACTGGCGGCGCGGTGAATTTCCACCGGCGCGACGGTTCCGTGGTCGATCTGGCTCACCTCAAGTCCCGGGACCTAAAGGCCCCACGCCGCGATATTCGGATGATTTTTCAGGACCCTTATTCTTCACTCAATCCGCGCGCCACCGTGGGCAATATCATCGCTGAGCCGCTGCTGGTCAACAAGATCCTGTCTGGAGCGGCGCTCGAGGCACGGGTCTGCGAACTGCTGGAGCGGGTCGGGCTGCGGGCTGAATACCGGCATCGCTATCCTCATGCCCTTTCCGGCGGCCAGCGCCAGCGCATCGGCATTGCCCGCGCCCTGGCCCTGGAGCCGCGCATCATCATCTGCGACGAGGCGGTATCGGCGCTCGATGTATCCGTACAGGCGCAGATTCTCAACCTGCTCGACGACCTGCAGAAGGAATTCGGCTTTACCTATTTGTTCATCGCTCATGACCTTAGCGTTGTCCGGCAGATCTGCAATCGCACCGCCGTCATGTATCTGGGGCGGGTAATCGAGATCGGCGAGACAGACTGCCTTTTCGAGCGGCCGATGCATCCCTACACCGAAGCGCTGCTCAGCGCCGTGCCTGTGCCGGACCCCGATGCCAATGTGAAGGAACACCGGATCGTACTGATGGGCGAAATTCCCGATCCGTCGAACTCGCCCAGCGGCTGCCCGTTCCATACCCGCTGCCGGTATTCCGACGGCACAAGATGCGTTACCGAAGTGCCTGTGCTGGCGCTCCAGAAGGATGGTCGCAGAGCGGCCTGTCATTATGCGTATAGTCTCAAACTGTTGGGCCGGCCGTGATGAAGCGCCAAAGGATATCTATGCGCGAGCTTTAGATTGCGTAGCTGTGTTTATGTCTTCTGGGGTGGGAGCCCGGGCAATTGGAGGATCAACGTATGAGCATGCACCGAGACGGCCCAGCTTCACCGCTCTTCCGGACTGTCAATCTTGACCGCTCGACATCACGAAGGGCGCAGGCGAGCGATGGCGAAATTGATCCAGCCAATGGGAGGGTCGATTTCTCGTGTCCGGCACCTTTCTGTCGGCGCTGCGCAGCCCGAAGATTTGGAGGCGTCCACCTACTCTCTGCGTCTATGGTTGGTTCACCGCCCTGGCCTACCGGTGGGCGCGAGCGGCCGAAATCGGCCCTGCCGAAGCTACAGACTGCCGCCGCTGTCCGGTCGTCACGCGACCGAGACCTATGCGCGGCGCGCCCTGCCGGTGTCCTCCCCACTGGCAGGGCGCCATTTCCAAGCGCTGGATGGGGGCCTTTACAGCGCGTCGGCGATTGTGGGTTTGAGAGGAGGTGATCCGCATATCCGGATGGCACATCCCGGCTCAGTTTCGGCGGAAAATCAACAGCAGCAAAAACGGAGAAGGTCGATTAAGGAGGTTCGAGTGTTGAGAACCTGGTTCCAGACGCTGTCCAATATCTCGTCACTGGCAAAAACAGAGGCGATGTTGAAGGAAGCGCTCACCGATGCCGTCCGTGAGCTCGGCTTCGACTGCTATGCCTATCTCAATGTCCAGTCAGTGCGGACCTACGCAGTATCGAACTACCCGGTTGAGTGGCAACAACGCTATTTGGAACGCGGCTACAAGAATATCGATCCAGTCGTCACGACCGCGCGGGCGAGAATGGAGGCCTTTTCGTGGGCGGCTGCAAGCCCGAGGAAGGTATCGACAGTCCGCGCTCGCGCCTTCTACGCTGAGGCAGGCGATTTTGGCATCCGGTCGGGCATTACGATCCCGATCAGGACGGCGTTTGGCCACATATCACAGGGTTCACTGTCGTTTACGGCGACGACAAAGGCGATCAGTTCCACTTTGACTTCGTCGGCCTGACGGCGGCTCTGTCTTTCCTGGTTCCTGTTGCCTGATCGTCCATGTTCGCGAAAGTGGTAGCAAGCTCGGGGGCGCCTTAATCGATTTAATGTAAGCGCGCCTGAGCACACGTCAACACCGCACGGTTGCACGGCCATTTTTAGCTCTTCGCACTTGCACAAAAATGTGCCAAACGCGACACCTGCGGTGGGTAACGCAAGGGAAGGAGGCGTGGGTTGAGCGCAACTGGTGATACAAAGGCGATTACACCGCCGGATATGCGCTTGCGGAAAGGCCAGACTCCACTCGTCTGCCTGACGGCATATACCGCGCCGATCGCGAAGCTGGTTGATCGACACTGCGACATCGTTCTCGTCGGCGACAGCGTCGGCATGGTGCGTCACGGTCTGCCGTCAACCCTCAGTGTCACGCTCGACATGATGATCATGCACGGCAAGGCGGTGCGCCGCGGCCTTGAACGGGCTCTGATGGTCGTCGACATGCCGTTCGGCTCCTATGAGAAAAGCCCCGAGCAGGCTTTCCGCAATGCCGCGCGCGTCATGGCCGAAACCGGCTGTGCGGCCGTCAAGCTCGAGGGCGGCGAGACCATGGCTGAGACGATCCGCTTCCTGGCCAATCGCGGCATCCCGGTGATGGCTCATGTCGGGCTGACGCCACAATCCGTCAATGTGTTTGGCGGCTACAAGGTCCAGGGCGGGGGCGGAGACGCAGAAAGGATTTTTCGTGACGCGATTGCTATTGCCGAAGCCGGTGCGTTCGCCGTTGTGCTGGAAAAAGTACTAGAGCCGCTGGCCCGGAAAATAACCGCGGAAGTTACAATTCCTACCATCGGGATTGGCGCCTCGGCCGCATGTGACGGGCAGATCCTCGTGGTGGGCGATATCCTGGGCATGTTTACCGAGTTTCGGCCGAAATTCGTCAAGCGTTATGCCGAACTTGGTTCGGAGGCCGATGCCGCCATAGGGGCCTATGCGGCCGACGTGCGGGAAGGGCGCTTTCCGGCGGCCGAACATCTCTACGCCGATGCGTCGAAGGCGGGAGACGCCGCATGAGCGTGCCGATCGTCCGCACTGTTGCCGAGCTTCGCACCGTTGTTGCGGGATGGCGCCGTTCTGGCGCCAGCATCGCCGTGGTGCCAACCATGGGCGCCTTGCACAAAGGGCATTTAAGTCTCGCGCGTACTGCGCTTCAGAAGGCCGATCGTGTGATCGTGACACTGTTCGTCAACCCGAAGCAATTCAACAGTGCCGCCGACCTCGCCGCATATCCGCGCACGGAAAGCGAGGATGCGGCAAAGCTTGCTCCGGTAGGCGCACACCTGCTCTATGTTCCGGATGCGGCGGACATGTATCCGGCAGGCTTTGCCACGACCGTGTCAGTGTCCGGCTTCAGCGAAGGCCTGTGCGGCGCCTTCCGGCCTGGGCATTTCGATGGCGTGGCGACCGTCGTCGCCAAGCTCTTCCTGCAGACGGGCGCTGATTTCGCTTTTTTCGGTGAGAAAGATTTCCAGCAGCTTCAGCTTGTCAGGCGCATGGTCCAGGACCTCGATATTCCGATCACCGTTGTCCCCTGTCCGGCAGTCCGCGAAGCCGATGGTCTGGCTCTGTCATCGCGCAATGTCCGGCTCTCGCCAGCAGAGCGCTCCGTTGCCCCAAAGCTCGCCTCGGTCCTGCTCGAGACGGCGGAGCAACTTGCGCGCGGCTCTCCCGTCCTGCCAATGCTTGCCAAAGCGCGCGCAGCAATCCTGTCCGCAGGCTATCGCGAGGTCGAATACCTGGAACTCCGCGGCGAGGCAGACCTGCAACCGATAGCAAGTATCGATCGACCGGCCCGCCTTCTCGCAGCCGCCTGGCTTGGTGAAACACGGCTCATCGACAACGTTAAAGTATCGCTGACTTTTCCAGTTGCTGCCAAGGTGCACGGTTGAGCTGCGTCACGCAAAGAGTATCAGCTGACAGGAAGCAAGCAGAGCCGGAGATGCTGGCTCCAAAACGGTACTCGTCTTTGACGCCAAGGTCTTTGTGAGGAAGCAAGCGCAGGGTTACGCAAAGCACACATGCATCGCGTATTTGAAACCTTCATCGAGCAACTCTCTGCAAGCGTGGATGCGGCCGATCTCTGTAAGGCAATGGCGTCTGCCGCAGCCGGCTTCGACTTTCCACTCTTCGCCTATTTCACTTACCTATCGGCTTCCGGCGACGCACCCCGATTGATCTCAAACTACCCTTCGTCCTGGACATCAGTTTATCTGCAACAGCGCTACCACAGTCTTGATCCGGTGATCCTGCGCGGCTGCAAGGCTGGGATACTTTTGATTGGGGCGTGGATCGCGGGTGGCAGTGTCTGCCGACGTCGCAGCAACAGATTCTGGAAAAAGCAGCTCAGTTTGGCATCCGTGGCGGATTAACGATGTCCATGCATGATCGTCGTGGGCGGTTTGCCGCACTGACCTTTGCTTCCGACGAGTCCCGTCCGCCTTTTTTGCCGTCACTGACGCGGTATGAAAAAGCGCTGCAGCTTATGGCGATCGACTTTCATAGTCATGTGCGGCGCAAGCTCGAGGACGGCCGTGTGGTGGACGGCATAGTGCTGACACCACGAGAGTTCGAATGCCTGAAATGGGCGGCGCGCGGCAAGTCGGCTCGGGACGTCGGCCAGATCCTCGGCGTCTCAAAGCGCACCGTGACCTTCCATCTGGAGAATGCAAAGGAAAAGCTTGGCGTGCGAACGATCAACCAGGCCATTGCACGGCTGAGCGCTTCCGGTCGGGCGATATCCTGATTCTTCCGTTCTGATAGCTGTAAACCTCTACAGGCTGCATCACTTGCGACTTTGCCCTTCGATGGCGGGAACATATCCCACACGGAGGCTACCATGATGCAACTGATAACGCCGGACCTTTACGGTGAGTTCGCAAGCGAGCTCAAGGAGATGCACGGCCTCAGGTATCGGGTTTTCAAGGAAAGGCTCAATTGGAAGGTGCAAACCGAAGGTGAAATGGAAACGGACGCATTCGATGAATTAAAGCCTGTCTATCTGTTGCTCAAGGGATCCGACTGGCGAATTCGCGGCTGCGTTCGCCTTTTGCCCGCCACCGGACCAACAATGCTGCGCGATATTTTCCCGGTGTTGCTGGGCGCAAGTCCTGCTCCAGCAAGTTCCGATATATGGGAGAGCAGCCGTTTCGCGCTCGATCTGCCTCCATCAGCGCCCAAGGCAGCGGGCGGGCTGGCCCGGGAAACCTACGAGCTCTTCGCGGGCATGATCGAATTTGGCCTGGCAAACGACCTTAGCCGGATCGTGACCGTGACGGATATCCGCATGGAGCGGATCCTTCGCCTCGCATCATGGCCATTGTCGCGGATCGGACAGCCGCAGGCCGTCGGCATTACCAATGCGGTGGCGGGTTATCTTGAGGTTTCCCACGCGAGCCTCATGCGCGTCCGCTGGAGAGGGCACCTGAGCGGGCCGGTACTGTGGCAACCGGTCCTCAGCCTGCCGGCATAGCGCAACGACGGACATCCTAGCCATGAAAACAACTCGTTCGCCCATGGGCGCGACGGATGGCCGTGACTGGCGCCGTCACGGAGCATATGACTATGCCAACCGACTACCGCGCGCAGCCTGAGCTTGGGAATTTCTTCGGCGCAATCCGCAATTCCAGCGCGACCACGCCAAAATGGCGCCGCCCGCGTTCATTGTCCGAAGACGCGCCGATACGAAAATCATCGAACTGACGACACGAGCCTCGGCTCTCTTGCAATGGAGCCTTCTCTTTCGCGGACGCGCCGCAGCTGGACGCCACGTCAGCAAGGGTCTTTTGGGATCCGCGCGGCTGCGCCCATGTCCTGCAAGCGGCCGCGGAGCCGGTTGGGCTCGAGCGCGATTGTGAATCGCTTGACCTATCTTCGCTCTCATGCGGCAAGGACATCTTGCTGACACCGGCCGGCGTGCAGCACGTGCTGCTGAGGGAGGATTGCCGGAGCCTGCAGCTCGCCGTTTCCGGTCCCTGCGTGCTCCGCCCGTTGCGGCTATTTGTGGACGCGATCGCGCCTCCGCGGCGCCTGAAGTTCCATCTCGCGGCCCTTCAGTGCCTGAATGATCTCCACGGCAGCGGCGGTTTCACGGCCGCTCATTTTCCACCGGAGCCCCGCGCTCGGCGTCTGCGTGTCGTGCTGCAGGCGTTGGATGGTTCGCTTGCCGGGGCATCTCATCAGGAGATCGCCGTCGCGCTGTCCGGGCAATGGCGTGTCGAAGAGATTGGTCTCATCCAGGCGGCCATCTTCGCGATCAGGTACGTAGGGCCGTCCGACGCGGCCGCTATCTGATGGGTGGCGGCTATCGACAGTTCCTCAAATAACTAAGGTTCAAGCTTCGGACGCTAGTGAGTTGCAAGCAGATCCCGATAGCCTGTCTCGGTCATCCACCGCGCCCGTCCGAGATGGCTTCGCACCGCATTTCGCGCGCGCTCGGGTTCCTTCTCCGGGTCAATACCGAGGACGACGCGCGACATCTCCTCTTCGGTGGCCCCGTCTGCGCTGGCATCAAGCAGCCGCAGATAGATGATGAAATGAGTTTCGTCGTAAGGCGTGACGCGTTCGGACCAGGGCACTTCGTCGGAGATCGGTGGAGCCATATTCTTTGCTCGTCAATGTCTGATCCGGGCTCAGTGTGCCCGCCGCGCGGTTACGAAAAATGACGCTAGGCCTTTGGCGGATAGCCGCTGCCTCGCGCCCAAGTAACCAGATTTTCTGGTTATCTGGATTTCGATTTAGTTGGTCTGGCGGTTTCGTCAAGGGCCGGCAGGCATGCAAAAGACACTTCGATCGCCCAGGCATGTGCGCCTGGTCCAGTTGATAGTCGACCAACGGAAGGCGTCTGGTCTCAGCCAAGCTTCCGGGATCAGTTGAAGAGCGGCCCGATCATCTACGGCACTCTATTGGCCGGCTTCGGAATAGGGGCTTTATCGCGGGCATGAGCAACGGCTTCCTGAGGCGGATCACGTCCCAAAACAGGCTGGTGGCGTTCGCCTCTGTCGCCTGTGCAGCATGTTGCCTTGGCCTCGCACTGACATCGTCGGTCGCTGTGGCGGCAGTCGCGCTTGCCTTGGGCGGCGCGGGTTGGCTGATCACCTGGACCGGCATTGACGTGTCGGTGCAACTGGCAAGCCCACGGTGGGTTGTCGGCCGCACGCTCTCGATCTACTACGCCTTGAGCGCTGGCGGTATGGCCGCCGGCAGCTGGATCTGGGGTTCCGTCGCGCAGAACTACTCCTTGACCTGGGCTTTGGAGGGGGCCGCGGGGGCTCTGGTGCTGGTTGCGGCAGCGGGGATACTGTTGCCGATACGTCCATGGGAAGAAACCGATCAGGAAAGTTCGGATTTTCCCGCACCGGAGCTGGCACTCGATCTGAAGCCCAGGAGTGGCCCGATCGTTGCCAAGGTCGACTATTCCATATCCGAGAAGAATATCGACGCCTTTCTCGGCTGCATGCGCGCAAAGCGCCACGCTCTTAGCCGTGCCGGCGCACGAAACTGGACGCTCCAGCGCAACCTCCAAACGCCTTCACTCTGGACAGAGACATTCCGCACGCCAACCTGGATGGACTCTTCTTCGTCTGAATCATCGGCTCACGGCAGCGGACAAAGAAGCAGACGAACATCTTCTCGCGCTGCATGATGGCGAACTTCCTCCACGCACGGAGCTTTCGATCGAACGTACGACCGAGGCAGCTCGTTCCCGTGCCTCGACATTCGTATCTCGTCCTCCGAGGTGATTTTATGATGAACCTGTCAACCGAGGAACAGGCGCGATAACGCTGGGCTTACCAAAGAAGGGGTCGCGTTACGCCCTCTGCAATTGTTTTGGTTCTGCAAAGCAGGATTGTCGCCCTGCTCATCTGAGAGCGAGCGGCCGCACTGAACGTTGACCCCTGCGACTTGATCAGGCCGCCGCAGAGAAGCAGTGTTCGCGGGTCCGGTCGCCCGAAACTGATCGTTTGGCGAACTCGAGCTGCAGCTGAATGGCGCCCGCGCGCCTGACAGCGCACGCCGGGTGCTCGTGAACCGAGCCCGCTTTCCTTCGCCAGGCTCAGGCGGTTTCGGCCATCGGCGAAGTTGAAGTCTCGATGTCCTTGGCCAGTGGCAGCTTGGCGACGGCGAGCTGGTATTTGATGGAGCGAGCCTGCTTCTCCGATATCTCTGCCTGGAGCAGATCGCCGACGATCCTCGGCGGCTCGTGCTGCCGCTTGATGGCAACGCCCATGATCTCGTCATAGGCCGCGCGCATCCCGTAGAGCTTCAGCGCTCCCATCAGTTCCAGAACCTCGGTGCGTTCCATGGCTGCTTGTCCTCCTGAGACTGTCATAACGGGCGCAGTCGGCGATGGGCTCGTGAGCCAGCTTCAGTGCCTGTGGGATGGAAAGGATTGCGCCCGGCGCTGGATCGCGGCTGCGGGCCAGGATGTTGAGGATCACCGCCGCCGACGAGACGGCATCATGCGCGATAGAGCGTGGCTGGTGTTTGGCTCAGTAGTTCCGCACAACGCTCTGTCACTAGGACGTGAGCGCCAGCCCGAATAAGTAGCCGTTTTCGCTGCACAATATATTTGGCATGTGCAAGGTCATGCCGGACTTCAGGATATCCTCCGCGCCCGGCTCCAAGCTCAGGTCACCGCGTTCAGTCCAACGGCTGGCTGGCCGACAAATGCGTTGACTATTGCCAAAGCGCCTAAGCAAGTCGAATCAGGGCGAAGGATTGATTGAATGGGTGGCCGCCGTGCGGTCTCCGGGAATGTTCTTCGAGCATGCCATGAAGGATCTTGTTACAAGACATCGCGTAACTCACGTTTTCTTGGGGCTGAGCCTTCTGGCCTCCTGGCTGAAAACTATTTCGCCCACGCCGGAGCCCGGATCCGAGCTTGTTCAGGCAACCTGAGTTTTCCTGAGCATCGCGCAAACCGTAGAGGGGACCTCGGCGGATACCGTCCCGGGCGGTCCCGCTCGGTCAGCTGCAGAGCAGCTGCGTGAGATGATTATTAGTTGAGAACGAGGCGCGCTCGCAAAATCGCGCTGATAGCGGCTTCTCATCTGTGGACGCCCCATAAGACGCAAGTGGCATCTCGAGGATTGACGTAGTCGGATGCTGCCATCTGTCCGGCCTCTGATGCAGCTCCAGAGGCTGCGGGCCCGTATCCGCGGTTCGACCCCACCTTTTGCTTACCCCCTGTCGAGAGCTGCCGTAGCGCCGAGCCGGGCCCTGCGGCGAAGTCTCGTCCTTTCGTAAACGTCTCGGCCGGCGGGGCGAGCGCGGCCATCGCTGTGGCCGTAATCGGGCCCACGCCCGGTATAGTCGTGAGCCGTCTGGCGATCGCATCCTCTCGGGCGCGCCGTGCGATCTCCTTGTCGAGGTCGCCGATCCAGGAGCTCGAGCAAGGTGCGGAACATGGGGCTGGCTGCCTCTGGGAGAGACGAGCTCAACTCGCCCCGAGCAGGTGGCCAAGCAACTAAACATGCGTCGGACCTTCGGTGTCCACCCAGCCATACTCGGTCAGATGACCCCGGATTGCATTGATTAACTGGCTACGCAGCCGCACCAGCAGATCGCGGGTCCGGCACATCATGGGAGCTGTCGCATCGGCCGACCTCCGCCCTGAACGCCACCAAAAGAACGAGGCCAGATTCACATGACCTCATCTCAGTTGTCGGGACCATCTCGCTTCTAGATGACGCTATATCTAAACTGCATTTGACGAAAACTCTCGTGCCAACGATCATCGCTTACAACGTGCTTCAGGCCGTAAAATACACAATATTCGGGAACGTACACGTGGTCAACGTTGAGCACTAAAAAAGGGGAACTAAAATGAGCTTTTGGACAAATCGCAGACGTTTTATGCAAGCGACGTCGTCGGCTATCGCAGTCGGGGCACTGTCCTCCGTCGTTCGCCCGGCTTCGGCGCAATCATCGGGTGAGTTAAGGGTGACTGTGGGGGGCGGTGATGGGGGTAAAGCCGCCATCGAGGCCTTTGTCAAACCATTCGAAGCTGAGACAGGTATCAAGGTGACTCCGATCACCGAGGATGCAAACGCTGGCGCGATTGAGTTGATGGTGAAATC
>NZ_JAMYLH010000039.1:0-48072 GCF_040317925.1 Mesorhizobium sp. M1348
ATGCGGGCGTAGACATCCGCGCGATCGAGAGAAGCCATGGTCAGGCCCTCCCAGCAACAGGCGTCGCGACAAGGAGGACACTTGCGATGAAACCTAACTCGTGTGCTCTCGTGGCGACAAATGAAGCCATATCCCGGAAAACTTCCGGTGAGGGCAGCTGCACATGGTCGGCAGAGGGGCAATAATAGGCCTTGTCTCCGCCATACCGCACAACCGCTCCAGTGTTGTCGAAAAAACGGTCGGCATGCTCGATGCGCTGGACAGGATCGGCAGCAGGCTCTGGTGCCGCATGATAGTGCGGCGGCAGACCTTCAATCTGGTCGGCGCAAAACACCGTGTAGGCCTTGAGGAACGGAACACCTCGCTCGACTTCCTCGCCATGCGCGTCGGTTTCGGTCCTGGTGAAGCGGCTGGCGTAAACAACCATGGAGCCGGTCTCGCCCTTGCGAACATGACCCCCGAGCTCCGCACTCTGCTTGAACGTCATCCAGACCGGAGAGACAAAGCCCCTCGCGACCGCCTCCGACCACAAAAGCAGTGTATTGATCCCTTGATACGGCAGGCCGTTGTGACGGAGCGGCCGTGTGATGCGACCGGTCGTATTCGCAACGCTCCACGGTTTGACCCAGGGACGCACGCCCTTCTGCAGATCCGCGACGATACGATCGGTGATTTTCGCGTAGATGTCGACGCGGGGCTTGTTGTTGTTCCTGTCCATTTCAAACCTCCATTCGAGGCCGCGCCAATCGCGGCCGTCACGAGGTCCGCACGCGCAGGACCGCAGGTCCGCGAACCCGCGGAGGATCGATGGGGAAGCTGAGGACCATCGCTTGTGGGCCGCAACGTCAGTGGAGGACGGCGCAGCCGTTTCGCGGCACGAGGACCGGAGCAGGACCATCATTCGTGACGGCCGCGATTGGCGCGGTCTTGATCACTTGCCGTGTCCATCTTTGAGCCGGGTGCCTTTGGCACAGCAAAGAGGCCGGCTCCCGAACGGACACCAGCCTCAGTATGAAAAGATCGGGCGGAGCCGAAGCTCCGCCCGATGGCAGTTAGCCAAGGGCCGCCATCTGGAGATCGGCTGCCTGCCGGTTGACGGTCTGGCCGGGGTTCTCGGTCTGGCGTTCGTAGGGCTTCCAGCTCTCGCCGACGATGTGCTCGTAGGCGGCAACGGCGCCCTCGGCGGCCATGCGCAGGGCATGTGCCTGAAGGCCCATTTCGGCGGCGAATTCGCGCTTGCGCTGGGCCTTGCTGTCGAAGCCGACCGGACCGTCAATGTCCTCGTCGCGGGTGTCATTGGCTAGCTTGGCCGTGGCATCCTTCGCCTCGGTGACGGCCTTCGAGTAGAACTGGCCTGCTCCAAAGGCGGAGCCGACATGGGACCCGACGATTCTTTGCAGGTGGATCTGCATGGCCTTTTCGGAAAGGCCCTCGGAGAGCGTATCGGCGCTTTCGATCAGACTGCGCTCGTGGAATTCACGGATGCCGTCACTGTCGAGGATGGAGAGGCCGAAGCTTTCGGAAATGAGGGTGGCCTGGCGGCCATCCGGGCAGCAGAGCCGGACCATTTCGAGGGTTGTGCCCTTGCGGAGCTGGACGACGCGGGCCTTGGCCTTGGTGGAGCGGGTTGAACTGGACATTGAGCTTTCCTTTCTAGCGATGCCCTCCAGGTGTTCCGGCCCTTGCCGGTCTTTCCTGCGGGTGCGGTCAAAAGGAACCGGCGGAAGCTGGACGCTTCAGGGTCCGGAGCCTGCCAGGCGAGCGAGGTTGGCTTGCGGACAAGCGGGGTCAGTTCTTCACTGGCCCTGCGCGGGACGCGGGCCAGCCTTGCCGAGATCGGCGGGATCCGGCCGCCCCGCGGCGCGATAGCGGCCTTGAAGCGGACAGCGGCCGGTTCAGACCGCAGCAAACCCGCCGGGAAGACGGGCAAGGGATGAATTCGGACATCGGCATGCGCGAGGAAATGCAGTGTTCATTCCCGCCGCCAATCCGCCTGCCCGCCAGGCTGCGCGAGGGACGTCAGCGGTTTGAACTTCGGCTCCTGCCGGTATAGATGAGCTGCGCCGGTCCGCCGCTGCGGATCAACTCTTTGGCCTGCTCCCATGTCGGGCTGGCAGCGTAGCGTGTTCAACTCCGAAACGAGGCCAGCAATGACCGATCAGAATGACGACTACGTCTATGACGACACGACAGGGGAATGGCGACCAGCATCGGAGATGGCTGCCATTGCAGCTTTTGCCGGGAAAATTGAAGTGCGCGATGCCGCCGGCAATGTGCTCGCCGACGGCGACTCCGTCGTCCTCGTCAAGGACCTCAAGGTCAAGGGTGCCGGCCAGGCCCTGAAGCAGGGGACCGTGATCAAGTCGATCCGGCTCACCGACGATCCCGAAGAAATCGATTGCCGACATGATGCGATCAAGGGGCTGGTGTTGCGAACGGAGTTCGTCCGCAAGCGCTGATCAGACACCAGTATTAGGCACGCAGCAGGTCCTGCGGGATCCTGTCACGCAGTGCTGCGATTGCAGCGTCCTGCCTGGCCAGTTTGCGTGAGAGCGCATCGATTTCGTGCTGCCTTTCCTGTGTGATCGCGGCAAGGTTCGATCGATACCGTTTCAGAAAGGTCCTGGCATCAGCAGCGTTTCGGCGTTGGGGGTCGGTACGCTGGGGCTTTAATTGCGGAATAATCGCCGTCATCCGCCTCAGGATCTGCCGGTCGATCATTTCGAGTTGGCGCTGTGTCTGGCGCCGAGCCTCCTCCATGCGAAAGAGCTGTGCGCGGCGACCGGAGACGGACATTATGTGTCCCTCCCCTGCCAATCCATGAAGCTCGAAGTCCCGCCATAGACGCGATGGCGCGCAACGTCGATGACGAATCCAAAGCGGCCGACATGGTATTCGTCGGTCGCAACGAGAAAGCGACGTTCCTCCGTGCCCGGTCCGCGCCTGCCGCCAGGGGTCGCGATAACCTCGGTGAAACCGGGCTGGTGCCCGGAACGGATCGCCGACACCACGATCCAGTCATCGGTATGCTTCTCGAAAAATGCCCGCTCGTCCTTTTTCGCGGATTGGCCGGGTTCGAGAACCCTCCCGTGGATCGCCTCCCAGGCATCCGGGTACCAGTCGCGGATCGACTTTTCCGCACAAGCCCTCTCGAAGTCCGTGAAGAGTTGGGGGAAGGCTTGGGCGACGGCCGCCCAATGGCAGTCCTCTTCATACCAGCCATCATTGGCACGGAGCATCTCATGGACTTTGCGATTTCGCTCCGCCGACAGATGGAACCCGCCATGGCTTGCCGTCGAGTGAGCCACGACGCCCTCGGCATAGACGGTCGCTCCCTGCGACGTTCCCCATGGCGTGTGGGCTCGGGAGTGGATTTCGCGACGTCCGAGAGCCGCGCGCTGCTGCTGGTGGAGGGCGCTCTCCTTGACATGCGCGCGAAACGCCGCCTCATCGGCAAGCTCTCCGGCATGGCCGTAGAAATCGCCGCGCGTCCATTCGGCCATGGGCCGGCGATACGCCAGCCCGTGACAAGATAGTGCCGGCCATCGCGGGCCGGAGCCATGGCGAAGGCGTGCTCACCGACAAGGGCAACGCAAAGCCCATTGGCGCTTCGGCCAAAAGTAACTTCCGGAGAACCGGGGGGTTCGACGACATGGGTTTCAGAAGTTCGCGCAGTCATGCTGCCGTCCTCCCTTCTACGGTGTCCGCCGCTACGGTGTCGGCCACGACCTGCTGAAACACGGCGTTCGGATAGCCGTGGCGGGTCAGCCATTCCTCGGCGGCCGCGCGATTGGCGGCAAGATGGACAAGCTCCGCATCGTCGCCGGCGCGGTCGAGCACCAGGACGGAGCCGATTGCGGGTCGCTCCTTGACCGAAAACTTCAGGTCGCTGTTCACCGAAAACGTCTGGTGGACGCGCAGCACAATGGTTCCCTGACTGCCATAGTCGCCCTTGTGCAGGGTGATCGAGGCGGGCAGCGTCGTACTGCCGATGCGGGCCTCGGCCTGTTTGCGGACCAGGCGACCGCCGCCGTTGCGATTTTCCCAGGCTGCGAGCTTCTTGCGATGCCGCTCTGGCGGGCGTGGGGATCCGTCGGAATAAGTCACGATGGATGCGAGTGGAACAAGGTCATAGATCAATTGGGCGGACATAGTTTTCTCCGTGGTGCTCATGGTGGAAACAGAACCGCCGCCGGTGATGTGCCGGCGGCGGAATGATCGTTCGAAGGGAAAGGCAAGGCGCAGCCGCCTACTCGGCGGCCACCTTGTAAGGCTCGATCTGTTCGTCCGTGAGGTCCTCGTCCTGCGCAGCGGAGTCGTCGCCAACGTTGTCATGCGCGGGCTCGAGAACCGCATCGCCTTCGAGCTCGTCCTGGTCCTCCGGCGTGCCGTCGTCAGGCTGTTCCCTGGCCTCGTTCTTCTTCAGCCAGGAGGTCAGCTTTTCCGGAGTGGGCGCAAACAGCGCCGACGGGTGGATGAAGCGGCCTTCCTTGAAATGCTCGACAAGGGCCGCACGGGTATCCTTGACCTTCTGACGGGGCAGGACGGATGTATCCGCGCAGGCGCTTTCCAATGCCTGCCGCGACAGGCATGACAGGAAATCCTCCGTCCCCATGTTGGCTAAGAAGCTGTCGGCGGCGATGACGTCGCCGGCGACACGGGCGACAACGCCGCTGTCCGAGCGATTTTCCCTGCAGGACAGAACGTCGATCAGCAAGGAACGCACGGCAATGCGCAGCGTGTCCATGTCGAACGCGAGCTTACCCTCCTGGTCGAACAGGCGCGCGGCATGTTCGCCGAGGCCTGCCGCCCCGTAAGAGGAGATGTCGCGGGCGCCAGATGCCACTGTCACATTTTGGCCGGCGAAGGCGAGAACGAGCAGCGCCATCAGCGTGTCGTCCTCGATCGGTGCGCGCGACAGCGCCTCGTGCAGTGCGTCGGTACGAAGGTCGCCGATCATCTCCATGCCTTTGCGCGTCACGTCCGGACGCGGCTTTGCCGTAACGACCATATCATCGCCATCGGCCTCGACATCAGCGCCATTCTTGTCCTTGGACTTTTTGACCGCCGGCATACGATACGCGACCGACTGCACCTTGCCGTCGCGGTCGAGATACATGGCGGTGTGATCGGATTTCGACGGCTTACCGTACAGACGCTCGGCCTTGGCCGGCAGCTTCGGCTCGCCCCACTGACCGGCTTCCACGATCACGCCACGCTTGGGCACAGCGTTTGCCATCCACTCCTGCTGGGCGCCAAGAAAGGCCTCGACATCCGTCGTGTAGCGGCTGTCCTCGTCGGCCGGAGCGAACAGGTCCTCGACCCAGGCAATGCCGTAGGCCTGGGCGAGATCGTCACCGAAGCTGGCGTCGCGCGCGTACATGCGGCGCTTCGTCAGGCCCTGCGCCACGCTCCACCACGACACCTGGGGATCGGCCTTGGAGGGCTTGTGCTTCTTCCAGACCTCCTTCTGTTCATCAAGCGAAGCCGAGGCGATGGTGCGCAACTGCTGCTCGTTGGGCATGTCGCCCTTGGCCATCTGCTCCAACATGGCCGGCAGAACGTTGGCCAGCAGGCGCAGCTTCCTGATCTGGCGGACGGGCAGCGCCAAAGCGACGGCGATCGCTTCCTCGGTCCAGCCGAGCGCGACCAGCCGCTCAATGGCGCGCCATTGGTCGACGGGATTGAGCTGCTCGTGAGCGAGCGTTTCCGCTAGCGAGCGCATGGCGCCGCCATCCTCGGTCCTCTCGATCACCAGCACGGCGATCTCTTCGAGACCGGCCGCGATCGCCTGCTTCACCCGACGATGGCCGGCATCGATGACGTAGCCATTGCCGCCATCGGTCTCCAGCGCGACGACAGGCGGCTGCACGATGCCGACGGCACGGATCGTAGCCAGCAGCAGCGCGTCGGCCTGCGGACTCGATTTCGAGCGTCGCGCCTTGTCAGGGTTATCCTTCAGCGCGCGCGGGTCGACAAACTTCAGTTCCATGGGGATGCTCCTTCAAGGGTTTTGCGGACACCGCTGATCGCTGCGTCCTTCCTCGTCTTCTTCCTGAAGACATCCCCCGGCCCGCGGAGCGGGCGGGCCGGTGCACCTGCGGCCGAGCATCCCTGCCCGGCTGGCCGAGCGGGGCTAACAGCCCTGCGCAGGACGACGCGGCCGGGATCGCGAGCGGCGCGGTTGAGCGCCAGCGTCAGCGGCCCGCCCGATCTGCGAGCGGGTTTTATTCCTCCTAAGTTTTCCTTTCCTCAACCCTGCGACGTAGATCGGGGCATGGCGATAAGCGGAACGGTTCTCTGCCTTGGCGCGGCCGCTCCGTGGCGAAAGCTCACAGGGTTTTTGTTCTACGTTGGTTTTTCTGAAGAGAAACCCGGGTGCTAGCGAGGGAACCTGGCATTGTCTCATTTCGGGACCAAAGTACTGGCATTGCGCTTGCTTCGGACGTGGTGCCGGTTGATCCCGGTCCTGATCGCGAATTTTGATCAGGTCTAGGCTCGCCGGGCCTGAGGTGGTTGGGGTTTCTTCGCCCGGCGAGTTCCGCCACGCTAAGAACAAAGGCCGGCGCCCTCGCTGAAGCTTATCCGAATGGCGCCGGCCACGGGCGGGATTGGGATCCGCCGCGCCTTGACATAGCTGAGTCGTTACGTAGCGTCAGGTGGTGGCGGACACTTTGGTTTTCCGCTTCGCGGGTGCCTTCTTGGCTGGTGCGACGGGTTCAGCCTTGCGCCCAAGCCCGATGGACTTCGCCAGTTGCGAACGCTGAGCGGCGTAATTCGGAGCCGTCATCGGATAATCGCGCGGCAAGCCCCACTTCTCGCGATAAGCGTCCGGCGTCAGCCCGAAGTCCGTGCTCAGGTGACGCTTCAGGGATTTGAACTTCTTGCCGTCTTCGAGACAGATAATGAAGTCTGGCGTCACCGACTTCTTTGGGTTGACCGCGGGAGTTTGCGGCTCAACGACAGGCGCGATCGGCGTACCAAGCCCGGACAGAGACTTGTGCACGGATGCGATTAGTTCAGGCAGGCCGGTAGCCGGTACAGGGTTCTTACTTACGTAGGCGGACACAATCTCCGCAGTAAGCTCGGCTAGTTCGGCGCCGCGGTGGTCGGATTCTTCTGTCAATGTGTCGGTCCTTTTGTCTGATTTGTCCCATCTCTATTTGACCAATGTCCAGTACGCAACCGGGCCTGATCTATTCTAAGCCAATGATGGCATCTGGCTTTGCGGCGTAGGGCAAGAGCGACGCCGAAATTGATGCGTTCTTTTTGGCCCCGGCTTTGCTGTAGACCAATAAAACTGACGGCCTATCAGCCATCTAAGTGACGGACCTATTATATGCCGATTAGCTAAAATAACGGAACGTCCAACGGACAAGTACGGAACCAAAGCGGTTACGTTAGACCTTTGCTTGCGTGGTGCAAGACTTTAGTCTTGCCGTCTTATGGTGAAGAACGGAAGTTGATCGGCACGACATAGGGCCATCCCGCAACGGATCAATAGCAAACTGAACTTAGGCGGCTATGGTGTGAACGCGGAAGTCGGGTCAGACCCGCTTGAAGTCCTTAAGCCCTAGGCGTATCCGCTGGCTTTCCGCGAAGGCAAGGGCGAACGATTCCAGGTCGAATGACCGGGTAAGTTCTTCGCCGTCCCCAACAACACGGACGAACCACTCGCCCATGGCCTCGACTATCTCAACGGACGTGTGGTTTGCGCCGCCTTTGGTGTCGTCCGTCGCAACTGCCTCGCCTCTGGATGGGGACAAGACGAAACAATATGACTGCTCGATCTTTCAAGCGATAAAAGGCCGGCGCCTGCTTTTGCGGGGGGCTCTGGCAGGCGCCAGCCGGACGGTCCAATCAGGTCCGCCGCGATGATCCAGTTAGCTGATTCTTGACGTAACGTCATGTGGTCTGGCTGGCCGGAGCCGAGCATGACCGAAACGTGGCATCAACATGTTAAGCAGTTCAGCGCGCCTCCTGCATCGCCTGCACCCGAGCCACCTTGAACCTTTGCCGCCGGTCAATGCCTGAGACAATGAGCGGCAGCCTGTATCGAGCCTGCTATGCGGCTGCACGCGGATCCTGGCCATCAATCGAAGACGCAAGATCGTTTTCGATTTCCGCAAGCTGCCGGCGCTTCTCAGCCAGTTCACCAGAAAATCCGAACTCGCCACCCTGACGCGAGCGATAGGAGGTGAGCCTGAGCTCGGCATCCTCAAGACGCTGGCGGTATTGTACCTGCTCGCCCTCGAAGCCGGCCAAGGCATGCTCGAGGCGAGAAATCGCACCAAGCGGCGTAGTGGTCACCGGCAGCTCGATTTCACAATCGGCGCCGGTGCGCATCAGCATGGTGGCATAGCGGTAACCGTCCTTGCCGAAACGCTGGCCCGAATATTCGACATCGAAACCGCCGATGGAGGCGATAGTGGTTTCGCCCTCCTGCTGAAGCTGCACGAGAGTCAGGATTTCCTTCATCAGCGCACGACCGGCGAGTTTGCGCTCCGTGAACACGTCGCCCCCGACCACCATGCTGAACCCATCGCCGGTCGTCGGCACGAGGCGCTGCATATCCTTGGCCACCTCGCCGATGCGCCGGGTCGCGTATTCGATATCGCGCTCGGCGTCGCGGATCTGCCGCCGAACGGCGTGCTCATCATCAATGTGGGCCGCGCGAAGGCGCTCCAGGCGGGCAATGTCTGCCTCCAGACCTGCCTTCTGCATCAGACGCGGATCGCCCGAGGCGATCGCCTTGGCCATAGCAAACTGGTTGGCCTGCCCCTCACCCATATCCTCCAACCGCCGAATGGACGTGTCTCCGGAGAGGGCGGCCGCGATGAACCGGGCCTTGCGCTCGTTGTTCTGCCACATCTGGGCGTCCATCGATCCTTCCGTGGCGTAGGCGAAGATATCGATGACATCGTGCTGGTTGCCCTGCCGCAGGATACGACCTTCGCGCTGCTCGATCTGGGAGGGAAGCCACGGCACATCGAGGTGATGCAACGCCTTGAGGCGGAGCTGCGCGTTGACGCCGGTGCCCATCGTTTCGGAGGAGCCGATCAGGAACCGGATTTTTCCGGCCCGCGCATCTCCGAACAGGCGCTGCTTGGCCTCCGACTTCTTGAAGTCCTGCATGAACGCAATCTCCGATGCCGGAACGCCCCTGCGGACCAACTCGTCCCTGATCCAGCGATAGGCCGAAAAGCCTCTGGTTTTCTCGACGCTGATCGTGCCGAGATCGGAAAAAATCATCTGCGCGGCGCCAGGAAGCTCGAACGGCTTGCCGTCGGCGCGGACATAGCTGCTTTGCGCTGTTTCTTGCCAGATACCGAAGGCATTGCCGATCAGATCGTTGAGCTTGTTGTCCGGCTCATTGTCATTGTCGGGATCAACCAGGCGCAGGTCGATAGCAGCGTGCCGGCCATCGGTGATAACCGACAGCAGGATGTCGTCACCAGCTTCTGCCGGACGGTCTCGTTCCTCGATGGCCTTGATGCGGGCGTCGAGCACCATCTGGTAGCGCTTGAAGGCGGCGGACGGCTTGGCGGTGATGATCTGACGTGCGCCGGTCGAAAGCGCCGGCACCTTCACATAGTCTCGAAGGTCTTGCGGCATCACCACATCCGCGAAGGAGCGGAACATCGCAATCAGCTCCGGCACGTTGACGAAGGTGGCGAAGCGCGTCACCGGCTTGTATTTGCCGGATGGCTGCAATTCGAGTTCAGTCGTGACGTCGCCAAAGGTCGAAGCCCAAGCGTCGAACTCGTGCAGCCCGCGCTGAAGCAGCGCCTGGTAACCGAGATAGCGCTGCACCGAGAACATCTCGCCAAGCGTGTTGGTGATCGGTGTGCCCGAGGCCAGCACGAGCGCCCGGCCCGGATTCCTCGTCTCCACAAACCGGGATTTGACATAAAGGTCCCAGGCCCGCTGGGAGCCGTTCGGATCGACGCCCTTGAGCGTCGACATGTTGGTGGCGAAGCTGAGCTTCCTGAACTCCTGGGCTTCATCGACGATGACTTGGTCGACGCCGATCTCGGAGATGGTGAGCAGGTCGTCCTTGCGGGTCGCCAGCGCCTCCAGCCGTTCCTTGAGCCCCTCCTTCAGCCGCTCGAGACGCTTGCGCGAGACGCGGTCATCGCTCTCGACCTTGGTCAGCAGCGTCTCGTAGAGTTCCAGTTCGTCGTGGATCATCTGTTGCTCGAATGCCGACGGCACGCCGATGAAGCGGAAGGCACTGTGCGTGATGATGATCGCGTCCCAAGCAGCGGTCGCCGCCCGTGACAGGAAGCGATGTCGCTTGGCTAAAGAAAAATTCGTCTCGTCGGCCACCAGGATTCGCGCGGTCGGGTAGAGCGCCAGAAATTCGCGGGCCGCCTGTGCCAGGCAATGGCCGGGAACGACCAACATGGCCTTGGCGATCAGGCCAAGCCGGCGCTGCTCCATGACGGCCGCGGCAATCGTCATGGTCTTGCCGGCGCCGACGGCATGGGCGAGGTATGTCGAGCCAGCCGAGATAATGCGCCAGATGCCGCGCTTCTGGTGCCCATAAAGAGAAAAGGCGCCGGAGGCGCCTGGAAGTTGCAGGTGATCCCCGTTGAATCTTCGGGGCGCGATGTTGTTGAAGCGGTCATTATAGACCCGCGCCAGCCGGTCGGTCCGGTCGGGATCGGACCAGATCCAGTTCTGGAAAGCGGTCTTGATCTTCTGCAGCTTTTCCTTGGCGGCTTCCGTATCCACGACATTGAGCACGCGCTTTTCAGCAGGGCCCTCCTTCACAGTGTCGAAGATCTGCGGCACCCGGCTGTTCAGCGCGTCGGCCAGGAGGTCGCTGGCATGACGCCGATCGGTGCCCCATTCGGACGTGCCGGCCGCCATCCATCCCAATTGCCGTGCTTCTACGGTCCACGATGCCAGTTCCGGCATATGATGGATCCTGATCTCGGCGCCCATAGTCTCCTTGACGAAGGCGGCAACATCGGCGGCGGGGATCCATGGTGCGCCAAGACGGGCCGTAATATCGGAAGGCCGAAGATCGGCCGGCTGAACCTCGACGAGGGCACGGACATTGCGCTCGAAGACGGAGTCGAAGGCGGCAGCGCCTTTTGCGGCCTTGAGCTTGTCGCGGACCTGGCCGGAGAGATAGGCGTCGGCCGTTTGCCAGGAACCGGTCTCGGAATCGCGGTAGACGGCGTCGCCAAGTTCGGTGATGACTGCTTCGGCATCGGCGTGCAGCAGCTCGGCGATGTGATCGATATCAACATGGCCGCGTTCGTTGAGCACGACGGCAAGCGCATCGGCAGCATTTGTGATGATGGGTGCCGCGGGCGGCGCGACGACGCGCTCGGTGAAAATCGCACCCGGCCGGGCGGTATTGGTTTCGAGATCGTAGTCCTCGATGGAGGCCACCAGCCAGCAATCGGGATCGTCAAGGAAGGGCTGCAGGTTCGGCCGGCGATGCGCCTCGCGGACCTCGCCGGTCTCGGCGTCCTCGGTGGTTGAAACGACGGCCGTGTTGATGGGGCCGAAGGCGCGCACAAAATTCGACCAGGCGATGCGCAGCTTGACTTGGGCCGGCTTCCAGGGCCGGTCGAACTCCTGGGCCTTCAGGACTTCACGCACGGCATCACGGATGGGGATCAATTTGCGGATGATACGCGCGTGCTTTTCCGGCACGCCTTCGCTCGCCCGGCCGTTGCGCACGGTGATGGTGACGGCAGCACCGTCGATCATCTGCGCCAGGGCGGCATTTTTCGCGACAAAGAAACTGCCCTCGCGCACGCCGGCGCCTTCCGGGAAGGCATCCACGACATCGTCGCTGTCCTCGGCGTCATGATCAATCTCGTCCGGCTCGCCGTCATAAATGGCTTCCGGAAGGAGGGAGATCGCCGCGGCGAGCGCCCGCTCCAGATCGACACCGGGATGAGGCAGGCAGGAATAGGCCTCGCCGTAAGGCCCCGAGATCGAGGCATGCGTGCCGAGCACGAAATCCGGGTGGCGCGCGAACCAGCGGTTGACGCGGATCGCGCCCTCATCTGCAGTTGCTCCCCGGACCTCCTCGGTGTCGAGCCATGACAGGTCGCCCTCTGGCTCGCCGATCTTGCGCTTGCGGAAAAACAGGATGTCGACCACGACATCCGTGCCGGCGTCGGCGCGGAAACTGCCCTCGGGCAGGCGGATCGCGGCAATCAGGTCGGCGGTCTTCGCGATATGCTCGCGCGCGGTGCTGTCTGCCTTATCAAAAGTGCCGCAGCTGGTCACGAAGGCGGCGAATGCCCCCGGCTTCAGCAGGTCGACGGAGCGCGCGATAAAATAGTCATGCAGCCGTAATGCCATCGACCGATACGCCCGATCGGAGCGCACGGTTCGATCCGAAAACGGCGGATTGCCGATGGCGAGGTCGAAGCTAGCCGGCAGGTCGGTGCGGGCGAAATCGCCGGCTATGATCCGCGCTTGCGGCTGCAACAGCCGCGCGATGCGCGCGGTGACGGGATCGAGTTCAATCCCGGTGACGTGGGAGACGCCGCGCAGGGACTGCGGCATCAGCGCCGGAAACAGGCCGGTTCCGACGCCCGGTTCAAGAACCCGACCGCCGCGCCATCCGAGACGCTGGAGACCTGACCAGATCGCCCGGATGATGAACTCAGGCGTGAAGTGGGCATATTGGGTGCAGCGTGCGAGCGAGGCATAGTCGATCTCGCCGACGGCATCTTCCAGGTCCGAGCCGATGTCGTCCCAGCCCTTACGGAATTCGAGCTCGCCGGGGCGGCGGAAGACGCCATTGGCAAGGTCGGACGCGCCGAAGCCGGTGAACCGGATCAGCCGCTCCTGCTCCTCACGCGTGGCAGGACGCTCATCGGCCTCGATCTCGGCGGCGAGCTGGATCGAAGCGATGTTGTCGCGGGCCCGATCCTTCCAGCCACGGGCCAGCCCACGATCGCCGGCAAGATGAAAGTTCAGTCCATGAACCCGTCGAGGCTTCGACGTCGGTTGCCTGGCTGCAACCGCCGGCGTGACCGGCGAAGGCGCGGAGGAATCGGGATCATCTTCATCGCCCGACCGGAAGTCAGCCGCGAAGGCCGTGACGCCAAGGCCAAGTCCGGACGAAATTGCCGTGCTGCCGAACAGGTCGATGGTAAAGGGGTCGTCATGAGCCATGGAAAATCTCCTTGGATTTGAGGGCGAGCACGATCGGGCGGACGGCGTTGGCGTCCGCGTGAAAGGGCTGGCAGGTTTGCTGGGGGTTAGCGGGCGATCAGCGAGAGCGAGACTTCGGTCTCGGTGAGTTGCACGTTGAGATGCGTGCAGCGAAGGTTGCGATCGAACAGCGGGATCAGTTGCTCGGCTTCGATGAATTCGATGCCGTCGTCGCCACCGAAATGGCGCTGCTTGTAGTGAAACCAGTCGGGGTTGCCGATCGGGTGGCATTCTTCGGAATAGAGGACGAGCGGGCGCTCGCCGTCTGCGAGTTTTCCGTTCGACAATAGGTAGACACCTTGGTCTCCAACCAGCCACAGGCCGGGGATCTCGCCCTGACCGGGCTTGAGGCCATAATAGGGATTGCGAAAACCGCCGTTGTTGGCGGCATCGGTTTTTCCGCGTTCGATGACCTTGCGAACTGCAAGAATGGGAAAAGTGAACATCGCATCCTCCTCACGCGGCAACGGCCAGGGGAAGGTGGCGCAGATGCACCGGCAGCTTCGCCGCGATCTCATCATCGGTGAGCTCGTCGAGCAGCTTCGGCATGGCGCCCTGCCGGCCGCCATAACAGAGCACCGTGCGCTTGCCGCAATGCTCCGGCAGCCAGCGGTCCCCGGCATAGCCGCGGTACTCGTCGTGCGTGGCGCTCCAGATATGCTCCAGCCGCTCTTCGCGCGTCATCGCCTTCACCGGCCAGGTCTCGCGCTCGACGATAGCATCGCGCATTTTGGCAGGCGATCGCGCCACATTCAGATCGCAATAGGCATGGAAGTAACGCGTTCTGCCGTCGATGCGCAGCGTGTAGAAGACGCTGGTAATGCTATCGGTAAGGAACTCGCGCAGCGCGAACATCTCGCCTCGCATCCAGAGCGGTGGCAGGATCTCCAGCATGTAGTCGTGCTCGACGGGGCCGACTTCGAACCACTCCCCGCTATAAAGAGATCCGGCATCGACGTGATCTCGTTCCGGGCGCTGCGCATGGCGATCGAACATGCGAAACATCTGCCGGCGGTCGGCGATGCCCTGGTAGACTTTACGATTGGGAAAAAAGGGGTTCATCCTCGGGCTCCTTCAGCCTTCGTCGGGCCTGAGCGCGCAGCATCCTCGTGGATGCCCATCATCTTCAGCCCTTCATGACCCCTCCCCTGCGGCCGCCTCTCCGCCCGGGCGGGTCAAGGGCCGGCGCAGCCGGGCGAAGCTTCACCCTTGCACGCGACCGGCGGGCATGCGGTAGCCGGGTTTGGTTTGATTTTCTTTTCTCCCTGCCCTCCATAACTTGGCGGTGCGAACCGGCTGTCATGGCTTCGTGGCCGCACCGTTTCGAGTTGACATGGCCATGGCAAATCCCGGGCCGGCGATCTTCGCTTCTGCGCTGCGGTTGAGTGATCGGCGCCGTCAGGCGGATGCCGCGTCCTGCAGCATCGCGTTCCAGTCTTCGGCGAGCGGCTTCAGCCGCTCGAAGTCACAGGCCACGTCGCCGGCAAGCTCACGCAGCCTCGACACGAATGCCTCGCCCTGCGGGTTGGCGTCGGTGGCCGCTACAAGCCGCCTGTTCGGGCTCCCCGCCAACATGCGAAGCGCTGTGTCCGTCGCCGGGGACCAGCCGCCGCCGGTGCTGGCATACAGCGTGTCGCGCCGGATCCGTTCGAGCGCGGCCAGGCTCATGGCATCGATCGCAGCTTCGCTGACGCAGATCCGGGTGGCCTTTACCGTTCCCAACCGGAACAACACCTTGCCGCCTCCGGCCGCAAAGCCACGCCATTGCGGTCCGCGCTCCTCCCAGCCGGTGACGAGACCGGCTGCGTCGCTGTGGGCGGCCCACATGCTGCCGCGCGGGCCTTCCCTCAGAACGTTCTGAGCGATCGCAGTCGCGATGACCTGTTCGGGAATGCGCCGCTCATCGCGCAGATAGCGCCAGGTAGTCGACCCGCGCCACGGCTTGCGTCGGGCCGCCCATCGCTTCGGAACCGACTGGTCGGGTCGGGTCTCCCGAGACTGCAGTTTCCATGCCGGCTCGCTCGGCACGAACCCCGCAAGCGAGGCTACCTGCAAGAGGGCTTCCAGGAAATCGCCGCCGTCCAGATGCTGGACCAGCGAATAGACATCTCCCTTTGCATTCGACAACGGGTCGAACCATCCCTTACCGTCATGGATGACGATGATGATATCGTCGCCATGACGGTATTTGACCGCTTTGCGAGTGCTTTCCTTTAGGTCGACCGTAAAGCCGCTGGTCTCCAGCACCGCGGCACAGCCGACCCGGCCGCGCAGCGCTTCTATATCCGTCTTTTCCATTTTTCTCTCCCGAGAGCCTTCCGGCCGGCCTTTCTTCAAGTCAATTTGTTCCGCACAATTGGCGGAACACTCCCCAACCACCGCGAAGAGCAAAGGGCGCAAGGGCGCGGCTTTCGCCGCGGCGCAGCCTCCCTTGCGGCCTGCCGCTCGCAAGCGGCACGCCGTGGCATAGAGGCCGGTTCAATGAACCGGCCGGCCTCCTGTGTATGGACAGTATTCGGCGATCGCCTCGACCTCGTCGCCGTCGAGGTCTTCGGCAGGGAGAACGCCGTACTCGTTGTCATTGACCTTGAACAGGATGACCGGCGTCATCAGGCTGCGAGCGAGGTTCCAGGCGTGGCTCTGAGCGAGGCTGAGTTCGTGCGACATTTGTTTGGCTCCCGTGTTCGCGGGGACCATTCCCCGCTCGACAGGCGCCCGTCGGGTCCAGCCGGGACCGCGATCATCGCGATGGCGAAGCCTTGAGCGACGGCACGCTTGCGTAGTCCGACCCCGAAGCGGGTTGATCGGCAAGGTCCGGGCTGGAACAAGGGAATTAAGCCGAAAGAGCGGGAAATGGGCTCCGGACAGGAGCCAAGTCACTCGTCACGAAACCGCGCGGATTCATGCCTGCGGCACTTGCGGCTGACTTATGCTGGCTTCGTCAAGGCCTAGGCGAAAAAACCGTTCTTCCTGTACCGACGAGACCGCCACGATAGTGGCGTCCGCACAAGAACCCCATCCGGGCAATAACCATGACCGACGAGAATACGAGAGGCCCATAAGCCTGATCGGGCTGACCGCCGATAGCGTTGTCGCCTAGGGTCGGAGCTGCAAAAGCCGCGTTCCAGGATTTTGCAGGTATCGATAGGGGAGTCTGGATAGTCGACCGGCACAATCCTGCGCGCGCATCGTAGATACTTCGTTTCAGTTTCCAAGATCCAAGATCTGCACGCAACGCCGTCAGGTCCCGGAGTCTTACTCGTAATCGGAAAAGCGGAGGCCGCGTGCGGCCATTCTTGCCTCTGACGATTGCCATCACGCAAGTCGGCCGAGCCTTTCGGCCACTTCTTCACCGCGATCGAATTCTCGCGCTCACAGGTAGGAATAGAGAACGACGGGCCGTGTTCAGCTCGGTCATTCTCCGCGATCCCTCAAGGTGACGGCGTCCAGGCCAGCGAGAATTTCATCACGCTCGGCTCCCTTGTGGTCTTCGACACGATACGCCCGCTGTGCGCTTCGTCCCGACAATCGGTCGAACTGCTCAGCGGTCAGGAGCACATCTTGCGCTTGCCGCGCTTTGTGTTCTCGACAGGCCCTCGGTATGCCGCCTCGACACCTCGCTGGACTTGTTGCCGAGGTCGGTTAGCGTAAAGCTGGTCATCCCGGCTTGACCCGTAAAATCGGTAAAATAGCTGTTTTTGGCAATATGGCTACATTCCCTGCTTGAGGCGCACGCGGGCGAACTCGAGGAGCGCGCAGGCTATCTCGTCCTCGGTCCAGCCGGATTCCCCTGCTCGCTGAACCAATTGTTGGAGGGCCGGACCCAAGGCGAGCTGGCACTGAGGGCCGCGGTCCGGATGGTTGACCGGGTAGCCTGGTTGCACGATCGCAATGCTTGATGGCTTCATTGCAGGCCATGGGCTCTCGCCCTTCTCCTTTAGCCAAACGAGGCGCGCCAACTCATGTGTTGTTCGTGTGCGGCTTGGCAATTGCTTCATCTCGTCAATCAGCCGCTCCAGCGATCCCGCGCGTCCCAACTCCCTAAAAAAATGGTGCGGCGTGACCCTGCCGAGCCTGTGCATCTGGGCGAGGTTCCACACATAGGGATAGTCGGCCATGAATTCGGTTCGAGGCGAGGTCTTGGACGGCTTAGCCTCGGTCAGAATGCCGCCGCCCACGAACTGATCGGCACTTCCGATGATTTGGCCCACCCTGGATGTCGACAAGCCATGTTCCTGCGCCAGGTCGGCGAAGCGCTTGCCCTTCAGAAAGCCTTCGACCAGAGCGACGTTCCTATTGCCGGTGGGGCTAAAACCCCAATAGGCGCGCAGTTTTTCCAGCATGATCCCGCTCGTAATCCGGTTGTTCACCCCCGGCAAACCCTAACCGGCCAAATCGGCGCTTGGAAGCCCCCAAACTCACGTCATGACTATGTGCGTATGTTGCTGCGAAACCGGCAACTGACAGAATAATCAGGGAACTCCTTTTCTGACCTTGCGGCCGGCGGTTGCCATGTGAACACGAAACATGCTGGCGATCACCATGATTCATAGCGGAACCAAGGGGAAGGCGCAGATCAAGTAGAGCATGGTTGCCCATTTCACTGGATCCTACGCAGAAACCTGATCACTCAATCCCTGATGCGAGGCTTCGTAAGCGGGACATTGAACGCTTCATGGGACAGCGCAAAAGATATACTGCAGCACTTCCATTTTGAAAAATTGCACGGAGGATCGGAGTGCCAAAGCCGGTGACGTGGCCGCCAACGGCGAGCCGGTCAGCTTGTGCACGACGGGGGAGGCAGCCCTAGCCGGACGAACATTGCAACAACTGCCGACACATTCATTGCTTTCAGCGACAACCGACACTAGCACCAACACTTGGCCGAAAATTTTTCGCGCCGCAGATGTCGTCTCAGCCTACGTCTCCAGCAATCCGGTCCCGGTGGGCGACCTCCCTGCCCTGATCGGCCAGGTGTACGAGGCCCTAGGCACAAGCGGTAGCGTCTCCGCAGCAGAGCCGCCGCTGCCGGCGAAGCGGACGCGCAAGAAGGTCGCAGCTTAGTTTCGGCAACTAGATTCGTGCTGGAGCGCGCATCTGCCATCGGCATAATCTGCATCTGCCGGGAATATGAAAAGGCGGGGCCAACGCCGCCTTCCCTTAAAAAAGCTATTTCATAAGGAATTCGCAAGCCGGGGCAGCAATCTGCTGCCCCGGCTTTGCGGTTGGGCCTGCCGGGATGCAGGAGAAAATCAGCCGGCTTTGCTGAGATTGCCCGCAGAGGACTTGCCGGTTCGGCGGTCCTGCTCGATCTCAAAATTGATCTTCTGGCCGTCAGCGAGGGTCGACATACCCGCGCGTTCGACAGCGGAAATGTGGACGAAAACGTCCTGACCACCATTGTCGGGCTGAATGAATCCAAATCCCTTGGTGCTGTTGAACCACTTCACGGTCCCGGTCGCCATATCTACGCATTCCTTCGTAACAATTGCATTGTGGCCTGGCCGTTGTGCCAGGCCGGTTCATATCAAGGCATTGAAATTAGACGCAGCAAGGAAACAATTGCAACATTGTTCGGATGGGCGTCACGACCGGTCAGTTAAGACAACACCGCGACCCTGCGCAATTGCTGGGCAGCCATACGCCGGGTGCGTCGGCCAATGAGCGGCTGTCAACCGAACCTAAGATCAATCCAGCTTGCCGCGTGGCGGAGCTGGATGGAAAGCAGGGAGTGGCTGCCGATCCATGGTCATCGTTCCCCACGAACTCAAGTTAGGTGAAAGCCGGTTTGTGCTATCGCGAGGGGAGGGATTGCGCGAGTTCGGCCTGCATTGAGCAAGCTGTCAACTCGCCAGCATTTGTCGGCTGGCAGGGCCGGAAGCTCAAAGGCCATCAAAACGGCATCGACCTTCAGTCGGTGTTTACCATTCGCTTCTATCTTTCGCGCAGCGGCAAGGTTCTGAGTACCGCACACAAAGGCCTGCTCCAGACAATGGAGCGGGCTTTTTTGTGTCACTTGGGAGACGGCTCCAACAATGCTGTCTACAGGAAAACGGTCCGCAAGGCTGTGCGGCTTGTGAGGTGGCTGGGGCTGGTCGTGCGAATGGGCAGGCCGAAGGCAGGCCGGTTTCGGGCAACACTCTGCCCGCGTCAGGCTGGGCCCAAACTGGGTTATGGCGTCACGGCCCGCAATTTGGTCGATTCATAGTCGAACGAAACACGATTTCGTCCACGCTGTTTCGCTTCAAAAAGGCATCGTCCGGCGGTGCGAAGGACGTCTTGAGCATCTGCATCGGGAGAGATTTCCGCGCCGCCGATGCTGACAGTCACTTTCACGCCGTCCTGTTGGCCTTTCGCCATCGGACCCGCCTCGACAAGACGGCGTATGTTTTCCGCGATGGTAGCTGCCTGTTCTTTACGCGCGCTGCGCAACAACACACCAAACTCTTCTCCGCCAAGACGACCGATCGAGTCTCCCGGGCGTGTCAGATATACGAGCGCCTTTGCAATTCGAACCAATGCCTCGTCACCTTTGCAATGGCCGTGTTGGTCGTTGATCAAAGAGAAGTGATCCGGATCGATCAGGAGCAGTGTGTCGCATTCACCTTCGTCACGCTTCCTATCCATCCTCGCGATAAATTCACCGCGACTGAGAAGGCCTGTCATCGGGTCGTGACTGGATACGAAGGTGAGCCTGTCGTGCGCCTCTCTCAGGGCTGTGTATGATTTCTCCAACTTGTCACATGTTTCCTGAATCGTTTCCCCCTGGGTGAAGATAAAGGCGCTAACGGGCATTCCGATCAGGATGGGGATGACGGTGCATTCCACCCAACTCAGCCAATCGATCGGCATCTGCAGGCCAAGTCTTGCCGTGAACGACAGGCCGAAAGTCGCGACGACTGCAATTATCGTCACGACTGTAGATTTGCCCAGAATACGTTTGCCGCGCGGCGTCATAGTGTTGCTATAGACAATCCGGCTGAATGACATGTTACCAGCTTGATTAGGATTGTTCTGGACACACCGGCGAGGAGCCGAACCCGCGCGGTCCTCAAGGCCAGGTCGAGCAAATGCGCCCGCGTCCTGCCGACACTTCGCCTCGGTCGGTTCTTGGGCCCATTATGCTGGCCGCGAGGGAAATGACATTTTGACCCGCAGTGAATTTCAAATTCTGGCTGGAAAAACCCGCCGCCTGCTGTAAACAGCGCGGGCCTGCTCACGGATAGGGGAAATCATGACGCTTGTTTCGCCCATGGAAGGTTCGGCCGCAGATAGGGGAGCTGCCAGAAGCCGCCGCCTGTGGAGCCAAGCCGAGGCCCGCGCCCTCTACGAGTCTCCCTTCAACGAACTGCTGTTTCGCGCACATTGCGTCCACCGTGCGAACTTTGATCCCAACCGCGTTCAGCTCAGCCGGCTGCTGAGCATCAAGACCGGCGGCTGCCCCGAGGATTGTGGTTATTGCAGCCAGTCCGCGCACCACAATTCCGGACTGAAGGCCTCCAAGCTGATGGCGGTCGAACGCGTCATCGAGGAAGCCCGCAAGGCGCGCGATGCGGGTGCGACGCGCTATTGCATGGGCGCGGCGTGGCGCAGCCCCAAGGCGCGCGACATGGAGGTCGTGGTCGCCATGGTCGAAGGCGTCAAGGCGCTCGGCATGGAAACCTGCATGACGCTAGGCATGCTCGATGTTGAGCAGGCGCAGCAGCTAAAGACAGCGGGGCTCGACTACTACAATCACAACATCGATACGTCCGAGCGCTATTACGGCGAAGTCATCACGACGCGCTCGTTCGCCGACCGGCTCGAAACATTGGACAATGTTCGCGATAGCGGCATCAAAGTCTGCTGCGGTGGCATTGTCGGCATGGGCGAGGAACCGGTCGACCGCGTGGACATGCTGGTGACGCTCGCCAATCTCCCCGAGCCGCCCGACAGCGTCCCGATCAACATGCTGATCCCGATTGAAGGCACACCCCTTGGTCATGAGCGGCCAATAGAGCCGATCGAATTCGTGCGCACCATTGCGCTTGCCCGTATCCTGATGCCGCAATCCCATGTTCGCCTGTCGGCTGGCCGCACGGCAATGAGCGAGGAAATGCAGGCACTGTGCTTCTTTGCCGGCGCCAATTCCGTCTTTGTCGGCGATACGCTGCTGACGGCGGACAACCCGAGTGAGGATAAGGACACTGCGCTCTTTCGCAAGCTCGGTATTGAACCAATGGAGCTTTCCGCCCGGTGAGCGCAGGGGGTTTGCTCGACCGTTACGAGACGACGCTAAATGGGCTCGCGCGCAAGAACCGGTTGCGCGCGCTGTCGCCGCGGGCTGGCCTTGATTTCGCCTCCAATGATTATCTGGGACTGGCAGCCTCGCCGCGCCTTGCCGAAGCCGTCGCCGCAGCACTCGCAGCTGGCACGCCGATCGGCGCCACAGGGTCTCGCCTGTTGCGCGGCAATACGCCAGAGCACGAGACGCTCGAAGCCGAGGCTGCGCGCTTCTTCGGCGCCGAACGTGCGCTTTTCTTCGGCGGGGGCTATGTCGCCAATTTCGCCGTCCTGACGACCCTTCCGCAAAAGGGCGACCTCGTCGTCCTCGACGCACTCATCCATGCCAGTGCCCACGAGGGCGCGCGGGCCGGGCGGGCGGCGATGGTGGAGGCGCCCCACAACGACGTCGGCGGCTTCGAAGCCGCCATCTTGGCCTGGCGGCGGTCGGGCGGCACGGGGCGCCCCTGGATCGTGGTCGAGAGCCTCTATTCCATGGACGGCGACCGCGCGCCCTTGGCCGATCTGGCAGTGCTCGCCGGCCGACACGACGCATTCTTGCTGATTGACGAGGCCCATGCCACCGGCGTGTATGGTCCCGACGGACGCGGCCTTGCGCACGACCTCGAAGGCCGCGACAATGTTGTCGTGCTGCACACTTGCGGCAAGGCGCTTGGCGTCTCCGGTGCGCTGGTGACCGCACCCACGGCAATCATCGACTATTTCATCAACCGTTGCCGACCGTTTATCTATGCCACCGCCCCCTCGCCGCTGATGGCGGTCGCTGCAACCGAGGCGCTTGCCATCCTTCGTGACGAACCCGAGCGCCGCGAGCGGCTGGCGGCACTCGTCGCCTTCGCCGGCCGGGAGATCGAAGCTCGCTGCGCAATCATGCCGAGCGGCTCGCAGATCCTGCCGGTGATCGTGGGCGACAACGCCCGCGCCATGGCGCTCGCCAGCGCGCTGCAGGCGCGCGGTTTCGATGTGCGCGGTATCCGCCCGCCAACCGTGCCCGAGGGCACGGCTCGGCTCAGGATTTCGCTGACGCTCAATGTCGAGCAGGCCGACGTCGCTGCGATGATCAAGGCACTGGCAGAGGAATGGGAGCGAATGGCGGAATGAGCCAAACCTTCGTCATCAGCGGTACGGACACCGGCATCGGCAAAACAGTTCTCGCTGCCGGCCTTACCGGTCTGCTCAACGGCGCCTACTGGAAACCGGTGCAGTCGGGGCTAGACGGCGAAACCGACACCCAGACGGTAGCGAGGCTCGCGGAGCTGTCGCCAGAGCGGATCGTCCCGGAAGCCTGGCGGCTGGTGCGGCCGCTCTCGCCGCATCGCGCTGCCGAACTCGATGGCGTTTTGATTGATCCCGACCGCCTCGTTTTGCCCGTAGTGTCGCGCCCACTGATCGTAGAGGCAGCCGGCGGTCTCATGGTGCCGCTCACCCGCAACAGCCTGTTCATTGATATGTTCGCCCGCTGGGGCGCTCCAGTCGTGCTTTGTGCGCGCACCGCGCTCGGTACGATCAACCACACGCTTCTGTCGATCGAGGCGCTGCGCCGGCGCGATATCCCGCTTCTGGGTGTTGCGTTCATCGGCGATGCGATGCCCGACACTGAATGCACGATCGCTGCGATCGGGAATGTTCGTGTGCTTGGCCGCTTGCCTTTCCTCGATTTGCTGGCGCCCGACACTCTCCTGTCGGCCATGGCAGCGCATTTCGACATGGCGCCGTTCCAGGAACCCTGCGTATGAGCCGCTCAGCCGTCTGGCATCCCTTTACCCAGCACGCCGTCGAACCGGCCCTGCCGAAGATCGTTCGGACCGAAGGCGCATACCTGCAGACGGATGACGGAAGGCGTATCCTCGACGCGATATCCTCATGGTGGGTGGTGACCCACGGCCATCGCCATCCGGCGATCGTCAAGGCAATCCGCTCAATTGCCGAAACGCTCGACCAGATCATATTCGCCGGTCTCACCCACGCGCCGGCCGAAGAACTGGCGAGCGCGCTCATTGGCCTGGCGCCGAAGGGACTCGACCGGGTCTTTTATTCCGACAGCGGCTCGACCAGCGTCGAAGTGGCGCTCAAAATGGCGCTCGGCTATTTCCGCAACATCGGCGTGCCGCGCTCGCGTGTCGTTGTGATGGAATCGAGCTATCACGGCGACACGATCGGGACGATGAGCGTCGGCGCCCGCGGCGTCTTCAACGCACCCTATGAATCCCTGCTCTTTGACGTCGATACCATCCCCTTCCCTGCCAACGGCCGCGAGCAGGAAACCCTCGACGCCTTCGAGGCGTTCAGCCGTGATCGCAAGGCGGCGGCCCTGATCGTCGAACCGCTGGTCCTGGGGGCAGGCGGCATGCGGATGTATTCGCCCAGCATCCTGGCTGAATTGAAACATATCGCCGAGGCCTCAGGGACGTTGTTCATCGCCGATGAGGTGATGACCGGCTGGGGCCGGACAGGCACCCTGTTTGCCTGCGAGCAAGCAGCTATTGCGCCCGACATATTGTGCACGTCGAAAGGGCTGACCGGCGGCGCGATCCCGCTTGCCGCCACGCTCGCCACTGACGCCATCTTTCGGGCGTATTATTCGCCGGACCGCAGTCGCACCTTCTTTCATTCGAGCTCCTATACCGCCAATCCGATCGCCTGCGCGGCCGCACTTGCCAACATCGCTGTCTGGCGCGATGAGCTGGTCATCGAGCGCGTCACAACACTGACGCGACTGCAAGCCGAAGGGGCTCGCCGCTTTGCCGAAGATTCCCGCTTCGCCGATGTCCGGGTGACCGGCACGATTGCCGCCTTCGAACTGGCGGTCGCCAACTCCGGCTACCTGGCTGAAATCGGCCCGAAGCTGCGCGCTTTCTTCCTTGAGCGCGATCTCCTGGTACGCCCACTCGGCAATGTGATTTATCTTCTGCCGCCCTATTGCGTAAGCGCCAGCGAGCTTGGTCGCCTGCATGACGCAATCGACGAGGCCGCCGACCTTGTTGGGCAAGCCCGATGATCCGAGGCGCGAAAATCACCGGTTTCGGCCACCACGCGCCGGCGCGGGTCGTGCCGAATGCCGAGATCGAGGCCTCGCTTGGCCTCGAGGCCGGCTGGATCGAGAGGCGGACCGGCATCCGGTGGCGTCGCTGGGCGGAGCCCTCCGACACCTTGTCGGGCCTGGCCGGGAAGGCAGGAGACATGGCACTGGACATGGCTGGCATCGACCGCGCCTCGATCGGCCTGCTGCTGCTGGCAACATCGACTCCCGATCATCTGCTGCCGCCAAGCGCGCCGCTGGTCGCGCACCGTCTCGGCCTTGCTCATGCCGGCGCGGTCGATCTTGCCGGCGCCTGCGCCGGTTTCGTTTATGCGCTTACCTTCGCCGACGCCTTCGTGCGCACCCACGGCAAGCCGGCGCTGGTCATTGCCGCCAATATTCTGAGCCGCCGCATCAACCCAGCCGAACGCGCCAGCGCGGTGCTTTTCGCCGACGCCGCAGGCGCGCTCTTGCTGGTCCCGTCGTCCGACCTGTATCGCGGTGTCCTCGGCGCTTCGCTGCGTTCCGACGGATCGGGTTACGGCCTGATTCAGATCCCGGCAGGCGGCAGCTGCCGGCCGTTTGCCGGAGATTTCGACATTGCCGAGACTCGCATGACGATCGCCGACGGACGCACCGTATTCGCCAAGGCGGTCGAGATGATGACGCGCTGTTCGGTCGAGGCGCTGGAAGTAGCGAACGTTTCAGCTCAGTCCGTGGATCGGTTTGTTCCACACCAGGCCAACGCCCGCATTCTCGATGCCGTCGCCGACAAGCTCGATATTGGCCCTGAGAAGGTGGTGAGAAGCATTGCAGAGTTCGGCAATTCCTCTGCCGCGACAATTGCCCTGTCGCTGTCCCTCTCCCATCAGGCCAAGCCGTTTGCGCCTGGCGAAAGGCTTTTGCTCGCCGCGGCCGGCGCCGGGCTTACCGGCGGCGCACTCGTGATCGGCGTCTAGGGGCAATGACTAGTGCGCTTGCAAGAAGTGACGGCGAACGGCTCTCTGGGCGTTGATGTTTGCCTAGTAGGAAGAGAGCGGTCAGCTGTCATCCTGCACCATAAGGAACAGCGAATGTCGGTCGGAAGATACTCCTGGAACAGTCTGGCGCGGGCTCCCGGCATCCATCAATCGCCTCGCAAAATGTCTGCTTCGCGCACGGCCGTCACAAACGCGCCTCGGGCGGCGGTGGAATGAGCTTCACCCCGCACCACTTCAGGCCTTCAGGCAAACCGCCTGCAATCGATTGTGAGTCTGGCTTTGGGCGCATCTCGGCCGCGTTCGTTGCACCGTCGTCGGTGCAGGTGCAGCGGTGCCAGCACCGACCGTTCCAACCGAAGATCGCTGAACTGGGTGCTCCAGTCCGGCTAACGTCGAATGACGATGATGCCGGCGAGTGCGATGAGACCTATGCCGAGCATGGAAGCGCCGTCCAGACGTTCCGAGAACAGTAGGACGCCCCACAACACCGCAAATGCCAGATAGGAGAAGTCGCAGGTTGAGATCATGGCCGACGGTGCCCACTGGTACGCGACAGCAGTGCCGACGCTGCCGATCAACATTGTGATACTTAGCAGCACCATCAGCCCCCATTGGCTCCAGCCTATCGGTACCCACTCGCCTATCATCAGACTCTGCCCGCCATCGCTGCCGGCAATTATTGCCGCCAGGCTTGCCCCACCTGCCACAATGATCGCGATCAGATTGAATGTGAGCGCCAGAACGAACGGGTTTTCAGCGCGAGTTTTGGTCCGCGTCAGCACCATCGCCAGGGCATAAAGAATGGCGGCCGCCAGGGGCATGAGGGTGTGGACACTGATGTCGCCGGCCTGCGGCTTCAGCATGAGTAGTACCCCTACGAACCCGAGCGCCACTCCGAGCCAACCTTGCAGGCCGACAGGTTCGCGGACCCAGAAGGCCGCAAACAGCGTAATGAACAGCGGGATCGTGTAATAGACCGCGGCCGCTATCGAGAAATCGAGCCGCGAAAGCGAAGCGTAGTAGATCAGCAGACTGGACAGAAGCAGGCTGCTTCGAACCATGGCCCAGCCAGGGCTGGCTGGGCTCAGCGATACCTGCGGCAACCTCCATTTGATGATCAAGATCAACAATGGGACGGTGACGCAGGACCGCAAGAAGATGAACTGCGACAGCGGCATGTCCGAGACCGTGATCTTGATGATCGCATCTGCGATCGAAAGCGTCAGGTCAGTGAAAATCATCGCCGTGACGGCGATGCCTACCCTGTCCGTCCCAGCGGTCATTTGACGGATCGACATGTTCACATTCCTTGCGCTACCGAGTCGACGCTACCCAGCCCAGAGCGTTCCAACAATTCCGATCGAACGGACATACTGTCCGTGCCATTGTACAATCGGCGAGAACACGGGGATGCGTCGTTGGATAGCGTGGACGACATGATACTTCTGGCCGAAGTCGCTGAAACGGGCAGCTTTACGCGCGCGGGGGAGCGGATCGGGATGCCTAAGTCCACGGTCAGCCAGCGCATCGCCCAGCTTGAGGCACGTTTGGGACTGCGGCTCCTCAACCGTTCCACCAGGCACGTAAGCCTGACTGGCAGCGGTCAAATTTATCTCGAATACTGCCGCCGCGTTCGTGCAGAGGTTTCCGCCGCGAATATGGCGATGACCAATCTTAGGGAACAGCCTGTCGGGAAGCTGAAGATCACCTGCCCGGAGGTGACAGCGACGTATTTCATGCCGAGCTTTCTACACGGATTTACTACCCAGTTTCCCGGCATCGCCATCGAGTTGATCGCCACAAACCGGCATCTCAACATCATCCGCGAGCGGGTTGATTTCGCCTTTCGCGTTGGCACAACCACAGGTCAGGACATAATCATTCGGCGTATCTCCTCCATAAAACGGGTGCTTGTGGCCGCGCCAACATTTCTGGCAAGTGGCATTCCTCTTCGGGAACCGACCGATCTGCTCCGGCGGCGCTGTCTGGTGCATGATGCGCAACCCGAATGGGTATTCTCGTCGGACGACACACCGCTCGTTCTACGGCCACCGCCTGCCGCGACCTCGGATTCAATGGGATTCCTATTGCAATCCTGCATCGCCGGCGGCGGGGTTGCCCTCCTCCCCGCTTATGTTTGCCAACCTTCCCTGGCCGTCGGCCGGCTTGTAGAGGTACTGCCGGACTGGGAAATCCCAGCCTATGAAATGATGCTCATTTTCCCGCACCTGAAGAACCATTCCAAGGCGCAAGTGGCATTTCGCGATTATGTGAATACCTTCGATTTTTCACGGCTCGCCGCTGGGACACCCTGATCGACTTGGCCGATCCCAAAAAAACTCACGGGCAATTCGGATCAGGGAAGCCCTTCCCGCGGCGGTCACTGATTGCCGCATGTAGTCGGCTTTCTGGATTACACCAACAAGTCAACGGTGCGGCCTGTTTTGCAGCGAGACGCTCTGGTGGTGGGTGCCTACTTCAAGGGCGCAGCTAGTCAGACCCCGCGTGGTGCGTAAGATCGTTCCGCCGGTGGCTGCTAGGGTATTCTGTTCGTGACCAGCTTGCAGGCGCTCCTATTGTGCCTCGAGCAAAAAAGGATGCTTACGCGGCGGCCGCGGCCTCCACGAAACCTTCGACCCTGCCTCGTGGCGGCCACACCTCGACATTGTCGATCAGCCGAGTCTGGCCAAGCCAGGCGGCGACGAGCAGTCGCGCCGGTCGGTTGGGAATGGCGATGACAGCCAGGTCCTCGCCCGTGCGCAGCTCAAGATACTCGACTTGCGAAAATCCCGCAGCAAGGATGGCCTGCCGTGCTTCGTCGAGCACACGGTCGATGCAGTGGTCGCGGTTCAGCCGTCGGGCTGTCTCGAACAGGATTTCGGCCAGGCGGGGTGCTGCTTTTCGTTCAGCGGCCGACAGCCGCGCGTTGCGCGACGACATCGCCAGTCCATCGTCTTCGCGGACCGTCGGGCACGCGATGATGTCGATCGGGATGTCGAGATCGCGAACAAGCCGGCGCACCACGTGTAGTTGCTGGAAATCCTTCTCGCCAAAGAATGCCATTTCGGCACCGGTCTGGAGAAAAAGCTTGGTGACGACGGTCGCCACCCCGTCGAAATGACCCGGCCGGAACGCGCCGCAAAGGCCCTCGCTCACCGCGCTCACCGAAACCGTCGTGGCAAAACCTTGCGGATATACATCCGCCGCATCCGGCGCGTAAAGGATGTGCGCGCCGAGCGGCGCCAGTTTGGCGGCATCATCATACTCGGTTCGCGGATAGGCGATCAGATCCGCCGGGCTATTGAACTGCTTCGGATTGACAAAGAGCGTGACGATCACCCGATCGGCCTTTGCGAGGGCGGCTCGCACAAGACTGAGATGACCCTCGTGGAGAGCGCCCATGGTCGGCACGACCGCCACTTTCAAACCATCCCGGCGCCACACGGCCACGATGCTGCGCAGTTCAGCAACTGTCCGAATAATGGGAATGCCCACGTTGGATCTCCTCTTTTCAGGTCTTCGGCTCGTCGCCGAACACGTGTTCTGCAGCTGGAAAGCGGCGCTCACGAACGTCATGCGTGTAGGCCGAGACTGCCGCGGAAGCCGCCTCGCCCAGCTCGGCGTATCGCTTGACGAATTTTGGACGAAAGGCGCCGAACAGGCCCAGCATATCGTCAACGACCAGGATCTGGCCGTCGCAGGCCGGCGAGGCGCCAATGCCGATGGTCGGGATCGCGATCTCTTGCGTGATCCGCCGCGCCAGGGCTTCAGGTGTCTTCTCCAGCACGACCGCGAAGGCGCCTGCTTCGGCCACCGCGACCGCATCACGCTGGATGCGGTCAGCATCGTCGCCTCGCCCCTGGACGCGGTAGCCGCCGAGTGCATTCACCGCCTGCGGCGTCAGCCCGACATGAGCCATCACCGGCACGCCACGCGCAGCAAGGAAGCGTATCGCGCGGCCATGCTTTCGCCGCCTTCGAGCTTGACCGCCGCGCAGCCGGTTTGCGCCATCACGCGGGCGGCATTGTCAAAGGCCTGCCCAGGACTTTCCTCATAGGTGCCGAACGGCATGTCAACGACCATCAGCGCCCGTTCGAGGCCTCGCCGCACCGCCTGTCCGTGCATGATCATCATCTCAAGCGTAACGCCGAGCGTCGAAGGCAGGCCGTGAAGCACCATGCCGACGCTGTCCCCGACAAGCACGACATCGCAGTGAGCATCGACCAGTTGTGCAATGGGCGTTGTATAGGCCGTCAGACAGACCAACGGCGTCGCACCTTTGCGCGCGGCAATGTCCGGTGGGGTCAAGGCCCTGATTGCTCGCGTTGCGCTCACCGACTTCCCTCACGTGACGTCAACCCGAAGCCATCTGCCACAAATTTGTGCAGATGCGAAGAAGAAATTGCAGTGCACAATAATTTGCTGACTATTTATTCCGCGAGCTGCGACGCCGCTTCGAATGCGCACGAGTGCGAAAGCGGGTTCTTAATCTCGCGCCCAGTCCACTTCCCTTGCGTCACTGCCGAGCGGCTTCGCGTTTGCGACACTCTTCGTGTAGACCGAAGGTCTAGGCCTTTACGGAGAGTGTGGTGTTGACAGGCTAAAGGGGCTGCTACACGCTGGTTAAATCGATTGAGAAGCTTCTCACGGAACTCTGCCCAACCCAGGCAACCATGGACGATCGCCCAAAAGCAACACGCAACGGTAGGGCCGCCGCAAAGGCCAAGCAAGTCGAAGCGGAGCTGATTGCCGTTGTCGTGTCCGTCAATGACGGTGAACCAGCGGTCCTCACCATCGGGGAGGCGGATTGCCTACCCTCGGGGCCGTTCGCGCTGGAGCATCGATCGCTGCAGTCAGGTCTAAGGGCGTGGGTCGAGAAGCAGACTGGTCATCCCCTGGGCTATATTGAGCAGCTCTATACGTTCGCTGATCGCGACCGCGCCGACGGGCGTCAGCAGCGCGTCATTTCCATCAGCTATCTCGCTTTGACCCGGAAAGAACATGCCACCGGCGCATCCGCCTGCGCCTGGCGGAGCTGGTACGATTATTTTCCGTGGGAGGACCACCGCCTCGGAACACCGAAACTGATTGCGGATGTTCTGAAGCCGCGTCTGCTTGCCTGGGCGGCTGCAGTTGAGGAGGCTGCGATTGTCCGTGAACGACGGCGGCGGGCTGCCATTGCTTTCGCGTTCGAGGACCGACCCTGGAATGAAGAGTTGGCGCTCCAGCGCTATGAGCTGCTTTACGAGGCGGGTCTGGTGGCAGAGGCCACCCGCGACGAACGGTCGATCGCATCCGACTCAACAGCCGGGACAACGATGGTTGCCGACCATCGCCGCATCCTGGCGACCGGCCTTGCGCGCTTGCGCTCGAAGATCAAATACCGGCCAGTTGTGTTCGAGCTGATGTCGCCGGTGTTCACGCTGCTACAGCTGCAACGGACCGTGGAAGCCCTGGCAGGCCGGCTGATCAACAAGCCCAACTTTCGCCGATTGATCGAGCAGCAAGAGCTGGTCGAAGAGACTGGCGAGACGTCCCTGGATACGGGTGGCCGGCCGGCCAAGCTCTATCAGTTCCGCCATGTCGTGCTGGACGAAACAGCCGTGGCGGGGACAAAATTGCCGCTGGCCCGGGGTTGACACGCTTATAGTCGACGTAGATATATTCCCCTTATAGTCAAACAGATTATAATTGGGAGGCGCCGGTGAGTGGCACGCTACCTTCGGCCGCGTCCCTGTATCAGCGCGTCCAGCGCATCATCCCCCCAGTGGAATGGGTAGCTTTCAGCGACGACATCGAGGCTATTCTCGAGCTCAAGCGCGAGCGCAACGCCGTCATCCTGGCCCACAACTATCAAACACCGGAGATCTTCCACTGCGTGGCCGATATCGTTGGCGACAGCCTGGCGCTGGCCCGCAAGGCAATGACGGTCGATGCGGACATCATCGTGCTCGCCGGCGTGCATTTCATGGCCGAGACGGCGAAGCTTCTCAATCCGGACAAGACGGTGCTCATTCCGGATCTTGGCGCGGGCTGCTCGCTGGCTGACTCGATCACGGCGGACGATGTGCGGCTGATGCGGCAACGCTACCCTGGCGTGCCGGTCGTGACCTACGTCAACACGTCCGCAGCCGTGAAGGCCGAGTCGGACATCTGCTGCACCTCTGGCAACGCGTTGGCGGTAATCGACTCGCTCGGCGTGCAGCGAGTGATCATGCTGCCCGACGAATACCTGGCCAGAAATATCGCGGCACAGACTTCGGTCGAGATCATCGCCTGGAACGGTCATTGCGAAGTGCATGAGCGCTTCACGCCAGCCGACATTCGCGAGCTGCGCGATGCCTATCCTGGCGTTACCGTGCTTGCCCATCCCGAATGCCCGCCGGAAGTTGTCGCGGTTGCGGATTTCGCCGGCTCGACCGCGGCGATGTCGGACTATGTCGGACGGCACAAGCCTGCGCGCGTCGTGTTGATGACCGAATGCTCAATGAGCGACAACGTGGCCATCGAGCACCCCGACGTCGAGTTCGTGCGCCCCTGCAATCTCTGTCCGCACATGAAGCGTATCACGCTCGCCAACATTCGCACGGCGCTGCAAGAAACCCGCCACATCGTGACCATCGATGCTCGAGTGGTTGATGGTGCTCGGCGTGCGGTCGAGCGGATGCTTGCCGTATGACGCCAGAGGTCGGCGACATCAGGGGAGCGCCCGTGATCATCGGAGCTGGCGTTGCCGGGCTGATGACCGCGCTTCATCTGGCGCCGCATCCCGTTTACCTTTTGTCCCCAACGCGGCTCGGGACCGAAGCCTCCAGCACACTCGCGCAAGGCGGGCTGGCGGCAAGCCTCGGCGCTGACGACAGTCCAGACCTCCATCTTGCAGACACGCTTGCTGCAGGTGATGGCCTCTGCGACGAAAGTGTGGTCAGACGCGTTTTGAATGCGGCAGACCGAGCCATCGAGAATTTGATGGACCTGGGCGTCGCCTTCGACTGCTCGTGGGACGGGACACTGCGGCTCGGGCTCGAGGCAGCGCATTCCCGTCGCCGGATCGTCCATGCCGGGGGTGACTCTACGGGCCGCGAGCTTGTACGCGCGCTCATCATCGCTGTGAGGCGAACGCCTTCGGTCACAATTCTGGAAGGCATGGAAGCCCGCCGGCTGATTGTGGAAAATGGTGCCGTCAGCGGCGTGCTGGCGGCAAAAGGTGCACAGGCGATTGTCTTTCCGACCCGCCGCGTCGTTCTTGCGACTGGCGGTATCGGCGCGCTGTTCAGAGACACGACTAACCCGCCCGGCTCATTTGGGCACGGCCTGGCGCTCGCCGCCTGCGCTGGTGCAGAACTCGCCGATCTGGAATTCATCCAGTTCCACCCGACGGCGCTCGACGTTTCGCAGCGGCCTATGCCGTTGGTGAGCGAAGCGGTCCGCGGCGAAGGCGCAGTGCTGATCGACGAGTGCGGGCACCGCTTTCTATGCGATACGCCTGGCTGCGAGCTGGCATCGCGCGATGTCGTGGCGCGTGCCGTGTGGCAGCAGCTTGCCACCGGACATCGTGTTTACCTTGATGCCCGGCAGTCCCTCGGCCAGAAGTTCGCCAAGCGCTTCCCAGCTGTTGCCCGGCATTGCCGGGACGCCGGAATCGATCCGGCAGTCGAGCCCATCCCGGTTCGCCCAGCGGCACACTATCATATGGGCGGCGTGGCCGTGGATGCCGCGGGCCGCAGCACGGTGCCGGGTTTGTGGGCTTGCGGCGAGGTTGCCTGCACCGGTCTGCACGGGGCGAACCGGCTTGCCAGCAACTCGCTGACCGAGGCCGTGACGACCTCGTTGTGGGTCGCGCAAAGCGTAGCTGCCGCTCCTGCAGGCTGGCAGTGGCCAAGGCTTGTCGCAACCGCACCCCCGCGGCCCGACCCCTCCTCCGTTCGCCACGTGGTCTCGAATGGGCTCGGTGTTATACGGGACGGGCAAGCACTATCCGACACCGTGGAAATGCTGCTGCCGATCGCGGTTCGCAACACTGCCGCTTCCGATCCTGCTTTGATCGCGCTGATGATCGCTATTGCAGCGCTTCGGCGCGAGGAAAGCCGCGGCTCGCATTACAGGTCGGACTTCCCCACACGCAGCGCGCAGGCCCGGTCTTCGCGCTTGACCCTCGCCTCAGCGATGACGGCTGCGGCCGAACTTAGTCTGCGGCTCGCGGAACGGAGTGCCTGATGACGTCACCTCCACCTCTTCCGGGTATCGTGATCGAACCGATCGTGCGTAGCGCTCTTCTGGAGGATTTGGGCAAAGCCGGCGATCTTACCAGCGACGCGATTGTGCCGTTTGACTGCAGGGCCATCTTTGCGTTCAGAGCACGGCAGTCTGGCGTTCTCGCCGGGCTTGATCTGGTAGCCTACGCTTTCATGCTTGTTGATCCGTCGATCGACATAAAGTTTGGACGCCTGGACGGCAGCAGGGTCGCGGCGGGTGAGACCATTGCAACGGTGAGCGGACCGGCGCGTGGGATGCTTGCGGCCGAGCGTACAGCGCTCAATTTTCTATGCCATCTCAGCGGCATTGCGACGGCAACGGCCGAGATTGTCGAGGCGGTGCGTGGACAGAAAGCAAGGATCGTGTGCACGCGAAAGACAACGCCCGGCCTGCGCGCGCTGGAAAAATACGCCGTGCGCGCTGGCGGCGGCGCCAACCACCGCTTCGGGCTCGATGATGCGGTGCTCATCAAGGACAATCACATCGCCATTGCCGGCGACATCCGCACGGCCATTGAACGCGCGCGCGCCGCCGTCGGACATATGGTCAAGGTCGAGGTCGAGGTCGACACACTGGACCAGCTCGAGATAGCGCTAGCCGCCGGGGTCGACGCCGTCCTGCTGGACAATATGTCGGTCAAGCAACTCACCCAGGCGGTCGCAATGGTCGACGGGCGCGCGACCACCGAGGCCTCGGGGCGCATAACGCCGGCAACGGCACCAGCCATCGCGGCAACGGGAGTCGATCTCATTTCTGTTGGGTGGCTTACGCATAGCGCGCCAATCCTCGACATCGGCATGGATGTGCCGATCGATGCATGCGTCCAGAAGCATCTGAACTGATGAGAGCGCGTTCAATCAAGGTGGGATCAATTGTGGCAGCAGGGTTCGTGCTATGAAAAAGAAGGGACTGGTTAGCAACCGTGGCGAGGCACTTGCCTTCATCAGTGCCAATCTCAAAGAACTGCATCTGGTGGCAGCCTCTCACAAACTGCACTTGCTGGGATACCTTCTTGGGATGGCCTACATCGAATCGTACGATATGGTCCGCAAGGAACGCTCTTATCGTCAAAGCAAGATCGTAGATCAGGGATAGCCCCGCGGTGCGAACTGAGCCCTGTGCAGCTTCAGCTCACACGATCCAACCTTGAGCGGTTGGCCGCAACGATCAGTTGGAGTATTTGACAGCGCGGCAGGGTGACTTCGTCTGCGCGAACTCAAACGATATGGGTCGATGCCCAGAGTGGAACCGAGTGGGCCTAGTGGCCCTTCACCGAGGCCCTATGCGATAGCTGAGGCGCGCGGATAAATCCAAAATACGTCGCGTTTAAACACGCATCGAGGAGGATTCGGGTTTGCCCCTGTACGAGCCACTGCTTCGCCACCTGAAATCTCCCGAGCTGTTCGGAGCCATCGACCGGGTGCCGGCTCTTGGCATGCCAGCAAGTGAGAGGACCTTCGAGGTATCGAACCCTTCGACCGGCGAGGTGCTGGCGGAATTGCCCGACATGGGTGTTGAGGAGACGCGCGCCGCAATCGACAAAGCTCATGTGGCGCAACCTGAATGGGCCGCACTGACCGCGCGCGAGCGCAGCGACATCCTCTGGCGTTGGCACCAACTGATCGTCGACCACACCGACGATCTTGCAGCGATCCTCACTGCGGAGATGGGCAAGCCGCTAGCCGAAGCGAAGTCTGAGGTGGCGCATGCGGCCGCATATCTGCAATGGTACGCCGAAGAAGCTAACCGCATCTACGGCGAGACGATCTCGGCGCCCTCTACAGACCGTCGTATGCTGGTTATCAAACAGCCGATCGGCGTTGTTGGTACGATCACGCCATGGAACTTTCCCGCTTCAATGGTTGCGCGCAAGATTTCGCCGGCTCTCGCCGCCGGCTGCACTATTGTGCTCAAACCTGCTGAACAGACGCCGCTGGTGGCGGGTGCAATGTTTGCTCTGGCCCACCTTGCCGGGTTTCCCGAAGGCGTCGTCAACCTGATCTATGCGTGCGAGGGTGATGCGGTCGGTCGCGAACTCTGCTTCAACCCCAAGGTCCGCAAGATCAGTTTCACCGGTTCGACCGAGGTCGGCCGGTTGCTCATGCGCCAGTGCTCGGACCAGATCAAGAAAGTCAGTCTCGAGTTGGGTGGCAATGCGCCTTTCATCGTCTTTGATGATGCCGACATTGATGCTGCCGTCGACGGTGCGATCCAGGCCAAGTTCCGCAATGCCGGCCAGACCTGCGTTTCCGCCAACCGGCTTTACGTCCAGTCGGGCGTCCATGAGGAATTCGTCGCCAAATTCATTGAGCGTGTCCGTGAGCTTCAGGTTGGTGACGGCTTCGATCCAAGTGTCGCGATCGGGCCCCTGATCGACAGGCACGCCCTGGCCAAGATCGAACTTCACATTGCAGATGTCCTCGCCAAGGGCGGCGCGATCCGATGTGGCGGCGGCCGGATGGGTCGAGACGGCACGTTTTTCCAGCCTACGGTCCTCAGCGGCGTTACAAGGGAGATGACCGTGGCACAAGAAGAGACCTTTGGACCCTTGGCGCCGATTATCCGCTTCGAGGATGCCGATCAGGTCGTGCGTGAGGCCAACGACACGATCTACGGCCTTGCCGCCTATTTCTATGCTTCAAACCTGAAGCGTGTCTGGCGTGTAGCGGAGGCCCTGGAATACGGCATGGTTGGGATCAACACGGGACGAATGTCCTCAGAAGCCGCGCCCTTCGGTGGGATAAAACAGTCCGGCATCGGGCGGGAAGGTTCCCGCCACGGCCTCGAAGACTATCTTGAAATGAAGTACCTCTGCATGGGCGGCATCTGAGGCGGCGGGCGGCGACTGCCGCGATGAAGGCCAGCGGACCGCCGGACGCCACGAAATCGACCCGCAGTTTCAGATTCGCGGAACAATTCACACCCAGTCTGCCTCATAAAGGGCCCCGGTTTTGCGCCTTATTTTTTTGGCGGTCGAACGTCGTCAATTGCCTTCGTCACTGTGGCGGAACGCGGCGGGATAGCCGGTTAGCAACAAGCTTTGGGCGTCATTTCTCTCTGGCGGAATCGACCCCTTCCGACAAAAGCCTGACCTTCGCCAGCCTTCTACGGGCAAGCGTTCGCGCCAAAAGTTCAAAGCCGTGTCCGTAACATTCAACAATGAAAGCCAGCGTTATCAGGTCGAGCAGAAACTCGTCGATCGCATGCGTGAGCGCATCGGACCTTTGTTCGAATCGGAGGAGCAAGGCGCGCGCCTCTTCTATCGCGGTCCCGCAATCGTCCAAGTCTATCAGTGATTCGATCCTGTCAAAGATCGGCAAGCGTCCTCACTCTCCGGAAGCCACACTCAGCATCGAACGCCGCTGATGAGTGAGTTCCAACAAAAGAACAGGGTCGCGTTTCGCGAAAAAATCTCGGCAGCGGCGTCGATCAAGCATGGCGCCTCCAATGCCATGTGAATCCCGGCTCACCAAGATGTCTTCGAAGGCGAGTGAGCCGGCCCACGTCTGCGTCTCGGCCGCCTGACCATTGGCCAGGAGGAACTGTGGCCACATTTGTCGGGGGCAAATGGCTCCATCTATTCTTCCAGCCGCCACGGTTCAGCCTAGATTACATGGGAAGCGACAATAACGGAAAGCAAAGGTTCGCAAAATGAGTAGGGTGGCTGGATCAAACGAAGATTTGGCTGCACCAACGACCTTTGGGCCACTTCTGCAGCCCACCTTTCGTTCGATCTGGCTCGCGACGCAGGTTTCAAGCCTCGGCTGGTTGATGCAGACTGTCGCCATCAGCTGGCTGATGACAACGATCTCGACTTCCGATCTGATGGTTGCGTTGGTGCAGGCTTCATCGAACCTGCCCGCTTTCGTCTTGTCCGTCTTTGCCGGGGCTCTCGCCGACAATTTCAGCCGGCGCCAGGTCATGTTCGCCGGTCGGTGCCTTATGGTGATTGCGTCCGCGATGCTGACCGCATCCGTGGCGCTGGGCTTTGTCAGTCCGTGGATGATCCTCGGCTTCAGCTTCTTGATCGCAAGCGGCGGTGCTCTCAATGATCCGGCCTGGCAAGCGTCGGTTGGCGATATCGTGGATCGACGCGATGTTCCCGCTGCCGTCACCCTGCTTTCTGTTGGCTTCAACACCGTCCGGACTGTGGGTCCGGCGCTCGGCGGCATTGTGGTTGCCTCATTTGGCCTTATGGCGGCATTCGCCGTAACCACGCTCACCTATTTCGTACCCTTGGCTACTATTTGGCGCTGCGAGTGGAAGGTTCGTTCTTCCCCTCTTCCCCGCGAGTCGATGAGGACGGCAATTTATGACGGGCTGCGCTTCACGGCGATGTCATCGGAGATCAAGGCAGCGATCGCGCGCGGAACCCTCTTTGGCTTGGCGAGCATCGCCATACTCGCGCTGCTGCCGGTGGTTGTCCGCGACCAGCTGGGAGGAGGCCCGCTCGCCTATGGCGCGCTCATGGCCGGCTTCGGGACCGGTGCCGTCTTCGCCGGCCTCTCCAACAGCCTGTTCAGACGGAGCTTGTCGCAGGAGCGGCTGATGAGGCTCTCCTGCGTCGCCTGTGCGGCGTGTTCTCTCTCCCTGGCACTGACATCTTCGATTGCCGTGGCGGCAATTGCACTCGCCTTGGGCGGCGCGGGCTGGGTGACCGCCTGGTCCGGGGTTGGTGTGAGCGTACAGCTGGCGAGCCCGCGCTGGGTCGTGGGGCGCACCATCTCGATCTACTATGCTTTGATAGACGGCGGCATCGCGCTCGGCAGCTGGGTGTGGGGCATGGTGGCCGAAAACCATTCGTTGACCTGGGCGCTAGAGGGTTCCGCTGGAGCCCTGTTGATCGTCGCTGCAGCCGGCGTTCTCTTTCCGCTTCGAGAGCGCCGCGACTCCGAGCCCGATCCCTTGGAGGAATTCGATGCCCCAGCTGTCGCTCTCAATCTGAAGCCGAGGAGCGGCCCGATCGTGGTCAAGATCGAATATCTGATAGCCGAGAGAAATCTCGAGGCCTTCTCGACCTCATGCGGCAGCGGCGCCATGTACACAGCCGCGTCGGTGCTCGGAACTGGACGCTCCAGCGGAACTTGCAGAAGCCTATGCATTGGACAGAAACGTTTCGCACGCCGACCTGGACGGACTACCTTCGCCTCAATCATCGTCTGACGGAAGTGGACAAGGAACTGGACGAGCGTGTCTTTCAGCTGCACGCGGCCGAGACCCCACCTCAAATGACACTTTCCATCGAGCGGCCGACAAGCTCGGCCCGCAAGCCCGAGCACTCAGCTTTTCGCCATCCCCGTCATTGAAGCCTGGCCGGCACATATCTGGGCATCAGCGATCGCTTACCTATCGCGCTCAAATGGTGCGGGGCGAAGGCGGACGATCCACCAAGATGCGATGGTCAGTGGCGGAGAAGAACAATAGGCTGCGAGTGCGACCGATCGGCCCCGCTTGAAGAGCATCGACTGCCAAGCCGCCGCGAGTTGTTTATAAAACATGACTGCAGAGGACATATCGACTGCTCCAGGATTGAAGCTGCCGTGTCAAACTGTCCATGACAAACCAAGGAAAACCGCTGTTCCTGTGCTGGCGGAGCCTGCGACTGCAACAGCGCACGACTATCGCCGCGTGCCGAGCCTGAGTTTGAAGTCTTCCTCAGGCCGCTTCGCAGATCCGGGCCAATGCAACCTTGCGGCTGGCATTTTGTCCTTCCAGTTCGCCGAGACGCTCCCGTTCGGCGGCCACCACATCTGGATTCGCATTGGCAACGAACTTTTCGTTCGAAAGCTTGCCGCAAACCGAGCGGTCTCCTGCTCGGTTTTTGCAATCGCCTTCTCAAGACGCGCCTTTTCGGCAGACAGGTCGATTAGACTGCCAAGCGGCAGGCAGATCGTCGCCTCGTTGAGCACGATCTGGCCGGAGCCCTTGGGTGCCGCGTCGACCCCGCGCCAGCCGCTTGATCGCCGAATCCTCGCGTGCGAGCCGCTCACGAGTGACGTCGTTGGCGCCGACCACGACGAGCGGCGCGATCGCCGCCGGTGGCACGTTCATCTCCGAGCGCAACGAGCGGATGCCGGAGACGAGGTCGACCAGCCAGTCGATGTCGGGCGGCCGTCTCAGCGTCCTCGAAGTCCAGCGACGGCCATGCGGCAATGGCACAGCAGCGAGGCGCGCTCCTTGTCCTCGCCCGCGGTCTGCGCCCACAGTTCCTCACACATGAACGGCATCATCGGATGCAGGAGCTAAAAGATCACCTCGAGCACAATGGCGACGCAGGCGCGGCTCTCGGCCTTGGCCGCCTCGTCGGCGCCCATGAACATCGGCTTCAGCAGTTCCAGGTACCAGTCGCTATTCAAGTACTTAGCTCCTTACCAGACGGCTTCGTAACAATGCCAGGAATGTCGTCTATCCGCACAGGTTTCCCGATCAAATAGCCTTGAGCTTCATCGCATCTGACGCGGCGCAGATACTCGAGCTGTTGTGGAGTTTCCACGCCTTCGGCTGTTACCTCAATTCGAAGCTCATGCGCCAGTTCAATCAATGATCTTACAATCGCGGCGCAGTCCGCATCGGTCAGCATATCCTGGACAAAAGATCGGTCGATCTTGAGCCGCGAAAGAGGCAATTTACGAAGGTAAGTGAGTGACGAATAGCCGGTGCCAAAATCGTCAAGTGCAACTGTGACGGATAACGAAATTAAGGATTGTAATAATGAAATCGTTTCCTCAAAATTCGAAATCAGCACAGTTTCCGTGATCTCGACCTCCAGTCTTCGGGGCTCCAACCCGGCTTCAGCCAAGGCCACTTCAATTCCATCCAGCAAGGCCTTGTCCTTAAGCTGCACTACCGACAAATTGACGGAGACCCGCAAGTCGCGCGGCCAGCGCGCAGCCGCCAAACAAGCCGTTTTGACGACCCAGTGTCCGATGGAGTGAACCAAACCCGTTTCTTCAGCGATAGGTATGAACTCCGACGGAGGGATCGCGCCAAGGGTCGGATGCTGCCACCGCAGCAGGGCTTCAAAACCTCGAATGCGATCGCTGGCAAGATCGAGAAAGGGTTGAAAAGCGAGCGAAAGCTGGTCATTGGCCAGCGCAGAAGCCAGATCGCGTTCAAGAGCATGGCGCCTTGCAGCGGCTTCATCGTCGCCTGGGCTGAAAAACTGGATGGAGCCCGCCCCCAGCGTCTTCGCCCTGTGTAGCGCGGTGTCGACGCACCGTAGGAGTTGGTTGGCATCCAAACCGTCAGTGGGCGCCAAAGCGATGCCGAGAGAGGACCTGCAATATATCTCGCGCCCTTCGATCAAGAAGGGGCCGCGCATGGCATCTATGATCTGTTTGGCCAAGGACCTGATTTGATCTGGCCTGATATCACGCGCAGCGATTATTGCAAATTCGCCACCCTCCAATCTGGCGATGCCGTCGCTCTCCCGTGTCGATTTGCGAAGTCGCGCAGCGACTTCGACCAGAACGGCATCCGCCATGGCTCGGCCAAAGTGATCATTCACCTCGTCAAAATTGCTGAGATCGAACAAAAGCAGCGCAAAGTGCTGGTCAAACTGCTTTGCGTCCACCAACGCGTTCTCCAGCCGCTCGTTGAAGCTGAACCGGTTTGGCAAACTGGTTAGAACGTCCCTGCGAATGGCATTTTCGCTTTCCGCTTGCAGAATGAAGCGTTGGGTAAATTCGGACGCGTGAGCAAGCACTGCACGAAACAGCGTGATGGCGTAGCTCACTATCAGGATCGCGACGGGCAGGTTGACGGCGTCTTCCACCCACACAATCGCGACCGCCGAACCGACGAAGATCGGTAGCGTATAGGCGATGGCCGCAATAGGAATTGTAGAAAAAGAAGCGGCACCACCTGCGATCATCCCCGCGCTCAGGCAGGTTATGACAACCTGGGCTGCGCTTGTTGCCCCGCTGAAGAACAGAACGGGAAGTGCTCCCCACCAAGCGCCGAACAAGAGGGCGTTCCGCACCAGGTTTTGGGTTGTCCGGCGAGACACTGACCTTGGTTTGACTGACTGAAACGATGATCTCGCTTTTAGGCCTACGAACCCAGCGGCGACGATGATGACACTCGCCCAGAGAATGGCTTTCGTTTGGTCGGGCGAGCCCCAGACCGCCATAACAAAAGTCGCCGCATTGAGTATATTCGCAACCATGCCAAGAGATGTGTTGCGAAGGACGATACTGACCTGCTCCGCCCTTATTCGGCCGGCAAGTGGTTCGATCGTCGTGGGCCCGCCAAAAGCCCGCAGATCTCCCGCCAGAAGGTCACCTAACCTTGCGGTAGACAGACGCTGCATCACTGGTTTCACTCCCCCGCCCCAGAGTAAGTCGCTGCGTGTTGGTCCGTAGCATTGAACAATTCGGAAAAAGTAAATTTCAACCGCAACTTTGGCGGGGAAAGGTCCGCGGAAATTCGAAGATAAGCGGAAACGCCCACCCAACCTGATCCACGTTTTCGCAAGTGAAAAAATGCTTGAGGCGCTGACCGATAGCCGGCTCTACCTGACGATGAGGCTCGGGCGCATTTATGCAGAGCGGCGCGCGAAGGTGTGGCTAAGTCTAGCAACGGTAGGGAGATGTCTCGCGAGCATGCAGGTAGTCGGCCGGGCAGATCGGACATGTCCAGCGGTCTTCGCTGGACGTCAACTGGCTTCGCTGTTCACCCTTTTCGTGTCATCGTTGCTTGCCTGAAACCATCCAGCCGATGCTATGGGCGCTGCCAGGACCGCGGCAGTTTGACAAGGCAGCCATCCGCGCGGTAGCACCGTGAAAGGCCAAGAGTCGCAGGGCAGACCGCACCCCGTCGGGCTGCGCGACCCAGACCAACTGACGCCAACCGGCACACACATCGCGCATCAGCACCGTGGATGCGACATCGGCTTTGTTGCGAGCGCGATATCGTAACTTGGTTGTGACGCACTGTGCGCAAGCGCACCGCTGTCAGCAAGTGAGTGAGCGAAAAAACTACGTGGTGGAGGTGAGAAGTCATGCGTCGAGATTCCCGCCCCTTCGCGGCAACCACACTGATCCCGCTTCAGAACCCGGTCTTTCGTTCGATCTGGACAGCCACGCAGATATCCAGCCTTGGCTGGCTCGTGCAAAGCGTTGCCATAAGCTGGCTTATGGCGACGATTTCGGCCTCTGATCTGATGGTTGCGCTCGTACAGGCTGCATCGACGCTGCCCGCCTTCTTCTTGTCGATTGTTGCTGGAGCAATTGCAGACAGCTTCAGCCGGCGCGGGGTGATGCTTGCCGGACATTGCCTGATCGCAATGGCATCCGCGGTCCTGGCGCTCTCTGTGGGGCTGGGCTTTGTCAGTCCATGGCTGATCTTGGGGCTTAGTTTCCTGGCTGGCTGCGGCTTTGCGTTGAACGATCCAGCCTGGCACGCCTCCGTCGGCGACATCCTGGAAAAGCGCGAGATACCCGCTGCAGTGACTCTGATGTCAGTGGGGTACAACGTCGTTCGGAGCATAGGACCGGCGCTTGGCGGTGTGATTTTGGCGTTGCTGGGACCGTTGTCGGCTTTCGTCTTCGCGGCGCTGAGCGACCTGGTCCCGTTGAGCGCAGTACTCCGCTCCAAATGGCAAGTTCGCTCTTCGCCTCTTCCGCGCGAGCGGATGACAACGGCCATTCATGATGGCATGCGCTTCACGGCGATTTCCTCGGAGATCAGAGTGGCAATTGTGCGTGCTACCCTGTTCGGGCTGTCGAGCATCTCGATCCTTGCCCTGCTCCCCCTCCTGGTTCGCGACCAACTGGCAGGGGGGCCAATCGTTTACGGCGTCCTGTTGGCCGGCTTCGGCACAGGCGCCTTGATCGCCGGCATTAGCAATAGCTACTTGAGAGGCATCACGTCCCAAAATCGATTGATCACGCTCGCGTCCGTTGCCTGCGCAACGTGTTGTCTCTTACTGGCTCTCACATCATCGGTGGCTGTGGCGGCGATCGCGCTTGCAATTGGTGGCGCAGGCTGGGTTGTCACCTGGACCGGAACCGACGTGTGTGTGCAGTTGGCAAGCCCAAGATGGGTCGTTGGTCGCACTCTGTCGATCTATTACGCCTTGACCTATGGCGGCATGGCAGCCGGCAGCTGGATCTGGGGTGCTGTCGCGCAGAACTATTCCCTGACCTGGGCTTTGGAAGGTGCTGCAGGGGCGCTGTTGCTGGTTGCAGCAGCGGGGAAGCGCTTGCCGATACAACTATGGGAAGAATCTGATCAAGGGGCCTTCGATTTCACGCCACCGGAACTGGCGCTCGATCCGAAGCCTAGGAGCGGCCCAATCGTCATCAAGGTGGAGTACTCGATCCCCGAGGAGAACATCGAGGAATTTCTGCGCTGCATGCGCGAAAGGCGGCGCGTTCAGAGCCGTGCCGGTGCGCGGGACTGGACCCTCCAGCGCGACCTTCAGAAGCCCACGCTTTGGACAGAGACATTTCGCACGCCGACATGGACGGACTATCTTCGTCTAAACCATCGGCTAACGGTGACCGACAGGGAGGTAGGCGAGCGCCTTGCCGCTCTGCAGGTCGGTGGTTGTCCTCCTCGCCTGGCACTCTCGATCGAGCGGTCGACAAGACCAGCCCCGGGCAGCCAAGTCCAGCCTGTGCCCTTTGTGTCCCGTCCGTAACGCTTCCGCAGTTGAAAGCTGGTCGTCAGGCCTGAGCGGTCCATCACCTTCGCTTTGTTTTACGAGGAAGCGATGGCGGTGGAATGGACAATCACGATTGAGCGATGAACGGATTCGGCGACGTTGCCGTCGGATCGTCCGGATAGACCGCCGACACCGCAAAGGGCCCTCGGCCGGCCGGAGCGAGGTCTAGCCAGCAAGCATTCCCAGTGGGTCGGGCTGTTTGGCTCTCGCATCCAGGAAGGTCCGCGCCGCAGAACCTGAGTTGTGTGCGTCAAGTTCTGCAAAATGGCGTGGCATCGCGGTGACGTCGGCGTGTCCGCCGCGCAGCCCCCGTGTTTAGCGGAGCGGCGGACACATGACGGTGCTCAGGCGGCCAGGGCCCTCAGGCTCTCCTTCTTGTGCTCGCGCAGATGATCCATGTTGAGATAGCGGGTCGCCTCGAGCCAGTTCTCGTGGATCTCCACCGCCAATGCCCGAACCAGCCGCAGACAGCTCCGCGGGTTGGGGAAGATGCGAACGACCAGGGTGCGCCGCTTGATCTCCTGGTTCAGCCGCTCCAGCATACCAATCGAGACGTTAGACTTAATGCAGGGGACCTCGTCGAACGTGTCGGCAGGCTAGCTGGCGTTGCTCATGACTTGATACGAGCGGAAAGAAACATGCTGAAAATGACCCGTGCCGAGCTTCATGGGCTTGTCTGGTCCAAACCGATGACCGAGATCGCAAGACTACATGGCGTCAGGGACCAGCACGTCGCGCAGGCCTGCGACGCCCATGACATCGCTCGGCCGCGTGCCGGCCATTGGCAAAGAGTCGAACACGGCAAGACGGTGGAGACCGTCGCGCTCGACAACAAGAACAATTCTCCAGAGGCGATCATCATTATCGATCCGGCGGTCGGGAGGCCCGGCCGGGTTAAGCGGGGCCACGACGACGATGGGGCATCCAAAAGATATGCGGCATGATCCGTTCAAGGCCGGCGCTGGAATTGCCGCCCAAAAATGGCGTCTCGGCCGAGGAGTCGAGCCGCCATCGCGGAGGTTGCACGGAAGCAGAGCCGGCACTGTCTCAAGTCCGGATGGCGAAGTGCGGAGCAGATGAAAGCTGCGGCAGTTGAGGACGCGTACAAGCCTTATTGTTCACGACATTCGGGCGCCACGGAGGCGTTTCGCGCGATGCGCCCACTCACCTGCTCGCGAGGCATTTCATCGTTACGCCTCGTCACCGTCGAGACGATATGGCCGAAAACAAAGGCCCTGCACCCGGCGACATCACCGCCACTCCGGATCTTCTGGAAGGCCAGCAGGCTGATGCGGTACTCGCCGACCATCCCTATGACAGCAATGGCTTACGTGAAAACAGATCGCCAGCATGGAGGCCAGGCAGTAATCCCATCCAAGCGAAATCGTAAGGTCTGATCCCGCACGACACCGCCATCTGCAAGCACCGGAATCGGATCGAGCGTTGCTTTAGCCGTCTCAAGCATTTCCGCCGCTTGGCGACCCGCTAGCTAGGACCGCCGCACCGTCCACTTCACCGGTTTGGTCCACCTCGCTTGGGCCATGATCGGGCTCCGCTGATTGTAGATCCCGGCTAGTAGGAGATCACGTCGCTGCTCAGGGGCGGAGTGTTCTTTGGTAGGCGGACCGCTCGTGTAGCTTGCTCAAAGTCGTAGGCATATCCGATCAGCGAGGCTTCGCTGAAGGCGGTTCCGATGAATGAAATCGTGACGGGCATGCCTTCGTTGGTCATTCCGGCGGGGACAACTATCTCCGGCAGCCATGACTCATTTATTAGGTCTCCCGGGGAATCTGCTCGGCAGCTTGCAAGCCCGGATGCTTCCTGGTCTGCAGGCTGAGGCCCCTCGGTTATGAGGGGCTCGAGCCGTGACATCGTGGGTGTGAAGATGGCATCCACTTTCTGCTCGGCAAAGACAGCTTCCATACCGGCCTTGATCGCAGGTAGAGCCTGATATCGAGCTGCCAGATAGGTGGGCGTACTAACGCCAACCGCACGCTGCTGGCTGTACTTCAAAGCAAAAGCTTTGCCAGGGTTGCGGTAGCGGGTAGCAGGATTGTTGGCGAGGGCCACGATTTCATCGAAGTTGCGCGGGAACCCCGGCTTCAACGTTTGAAGATAGTCAGTAATCTGGGCCTTGAACTCCGCATTCACGAGGAGTTCGTAGATGCCGCTGCGCGCTTGCAGGAGATAATCCGGAAGTCTGATTGGATCGACAATCTCTGCGCCGAGGGACCTGAGTGTCGCGATTGCCTGCTCGGTGATCTTGTCAACAGCCGGATTGCAGCCCATGAAGTCGCGTCCGATCCCGATCCGTGCACCCTTAAGTGCTCCACGCTTCAGATATTTCGTATAATCGGTCTCGGCCTTGCCGGCGGACATTTGAGTGGCCGGGTCCTCCGGATCGACGCCGGCCATGATCCCGAGGGCTACCGCCAGGTCGTACACGCTGCGGGCCATGGGTCCTGCTGTGTCGAGACTACGGGCAAGGGGTACGATGCCGGCGCGGCTGACGAGACCGTAGGTTGGCTTGAGCCCGACGATCCCATTGGCGGACGAGGGGTAGCGGACCGAGCCGCCGGTGTCGGTCCCGAGGCCCAATTGGCCGAACGCAGCGGCGACCGAAGCGCCTGTTCCGCCGCTGGACCCCGAAGGACTCCGATCGAGCGCGTGGGGATTGAGCGTCTGAAGGCCTAGTGAACTGAAGCCGCTCGCCCAGTGACCCTTCTTGATGATCTCCGGATCCGTAGCACCTACGGTGGTGCCGCCGCTGCCGGCGAACTCACTCATATTAACTTTTGCGATGATGATGGCACCGGACGCACGCAGCTTCCTAAGGACAAAAGCTTCATTTGGCGGGACTGATCCCGCGAGAAGCTGGGAACCCGCCGTCGTCGGCATATCTGTGGTGTTGAAGTTATCTTTCACGAGGATCGGAATGCCGTGAAGCGGGCTGCGCACGTGTCCGGCTCTGCGCTCGCGGTCAAGAGCACGGGCCTCGTGAAGTGCGTTGGGGTTGAGCATGATTACTGAGTTGATCGATGGACCTTGTTTATCATACGCCTTTATACGGGCGAGGTAGAGCGCTGTCAGCTTCTCCGAGCTTAACTTTCTCGATCGAAAGGCAGTCTGAAGGTCCGCAACGGTCGCGCGGGTCAGATCGAGGGTCTCGGCAAAGCGTAGCGAATTACTCACACCATGTCCTCTACAACTAGGAAGCATATGAAGCGGCAAAGGGTTTCCGGCGATTGAAAGCTCACAAGCAACTGCCATTGCTCAAAGCTGCGCTGTTGGCCCATCAGGCCAGTTTTGAAAACACCGATCAGCTTGTATGTTTGGAGCAAGCTGCATAATGTCAAATCCAGTAACGTCCGTCGCCAATTTCAACATTCAGCGGGACATCCCCCGGCGAGCAGCATCAGGGTTGTAGTTTTGCCCGAACCGCTCGGACCGAGAATGGTCAGAAACTCTCCACGACTAACTGTCAATGACAAATCTCTGACCGCAGTGATCTTCCCGTAAGTCTTAGTGACGCTGCGGAATTCAATCTGCGGCAAAACGGCGCTTTTCACCAACGCGTCAACCTCTGAAAGCGGGACGGGCGGGGTTCCATGCATGTTCACTGTTGCTCCTCCAGCACGATCCGACCGCTGACGGACCCCTGCTATTCAACC